>JAQUQK010000076.1:0-2217 GCA_028716125.1 Thermoplasmatota archaeon
GATCCGACGTGCAAATTCTGATCTACTCTATTTTTTTAATGACTTTTACAGGCGGTTTTAATAACAATTCCCAGAAAGGTTCGTAACCAGGGAAAGATTCCACTAACGATTTTCCACTCCAATATGTATGCGCCATCAGAGAAGTAACAAGTATCGAACTATGAAGTTTCAAGAGACGCATATCTGCCTTAAATGCATCTTCCGCTTCGATTTCCCATATTGTGCCAAATTTTTGTGGTTGCCCATCGGATAAAATGGAGTACTCGTCTCTAAATTTTCTTGCTTCTTCAATTGTTTCGCATGCAAAAATAGATTGAAATCGAGACCAGCAATGAGGAAAAAAACTACGGCGCACATATTCAAATAAAAGTTCTATTTCTGGGGCAATCAAGGTAGCAGCAGCATCTCCATTGCATATGTATAAATCTCCATGGCGCGTTACACCGTTCGGAAACAATGTATCCAAGTGAGATTGACAAATTGGCGGTTCCAAATTATCAAATCGAGTTAAATCAAGAATATGTCCTTCTTTAAGAGTATTTGCTCGGTCTACTGTGTAGTATTTTTTAGACACGTCAACCGCTTCCATTTTAGCGTTTTCGTTTTGCTGCGAATAGTAGAACGATTGCACCGATGAGTCCAATGAAATCGAAGTCGGGCATATCTGTGATTGTATTGATTATACTCTTATTCACTGTTATTGTTTTCGTGTCGAAAACACTAACTCCTTCTTCATCGGTAACTGTTAATTTTATGGTATATGTGCCTGGGCTCTCATACATTATTTCTGGATGATTGTCATCTAATGATTGGGAGTCAATTGGTGGTATCCCATAGTCTGAATATTCTGCATTCCCGTCATTATCTATGTCGAGACTCCAAGAAGCGACGCGAACATTTGTATGCAATGTGCGCATTGTAATTTTAACTAATGGCGGGTCACTTCCTGATATTGGATTTGCGGATAATGAACAACTAAACGGTTGATTTGTTGGCTGTTTTACATTTATTATTATATTATCTGAGGACGTTGCGCCCTTGTTATCTTTAACTGTGATATATGCACAATAATCCCCCGGCGTTTCATATATAGTATGTTGCGTTGACGGGACTTTTTCGCCACTGTTCTCTGTAGAGCCACCATAATCACATATCTTCAATTTATATGATGCAATAGAACCATCGGAATCAGAGGCAGTCACGGAGAAGGTAACATCAAACGGCGCATATCCCGAGAACGAGTTTGCTGTTATTGTACATATTGGAGGTTTGTTTGATTGTGTTGGGGTTGTGAATGTGCAACCAATCTCCATATTGGCGCTCAGAGAATTTGATGCATATGCTCTAAAGTAATAAGTGGTTCCTGGTGTCAGGTCCAAGATATCTGCGCTAAATGGCCCCGTAGTTGTCTTGGTTTGACGTGCTGTTTGCGAGCCATAATTTTCATTCAATCCATATTCAAACAGAACGTCGCAAGAAGGGGCTCCACCAAGACGCGAAAGGAAGCCGTTTAAAGTCGCACTTGTTGCCTGCACATTTGTCGTTGCGAGTGCATTCACAATCGGGGATGTCTGTTGTTCAGTTGTAAATGATTTATCCTCACCATATGATGCGCCTGCACCGTTGGATACACATGCTCGAAAATGATATGTAGTATTGGGTTTCAACGAAATTAATTCCCTATCGTAAACTTCCCCAGTTTGTATTGTTGTATGGTGTGATGTGGAATACTCATAGAACTCCGTGATCCCATATTCAAACCAATATTTACAAGAAATATATCCACCAAAATCTGTAATGTTTCCAACTAAACACAAGCCATTTGTTCCACCGCGCGAAGTCGATGCATCCAATGTGTAAACAGTCGGAGGAATCATAGCAATCGCAACATCAGTTACGCACAACATGGCCATGGTCAAAGCGCAAAACATCAAAGCGACAATTAGAACCGAAATCCTCCGCATTTTAGCCACCAATCGCATATCCTACACCCAATTATAAAGATAATTGTTGGTATGTTATATTGTTCATTTTGTTGTTATATTGTTTAATTTTGGCGCATCTGTTATCGTTGTTCAGAATTGTTGTGATGTTATGAGCCTCGAAGGTGAAGGTGCAATTTATGAACACGCCAAAGGAAGGGTTGTTGTATATATTCCGGCAAAAGTCCGTAGCGATTCGGCTTTTCCTTTTGAAATCGGCCAAAAAGTGAACATC
>JAQUQK010000076.1:2317-4662 GCA_028716125.1 Thermoplasmatota archaeon
AGAAGGTTGTTTTCTGCACGCCGGGATCGCTTAACGCCGTGAAACTTGCCGCTGAGAAGTTGATAATTCCTGAACTTTCACACTTAATTTGGGAAGCGACGAAGCAGGGCGGCGCTTTATTGGAGGCGAAGAAATGAACGCGAACAAGCAGAAAAAAGAGAAAAAGCCCGCTGGCAAAATGCACCCGCTTAAATCCATAATTTCTTTGGCAGAGGCGCGCAAAATTCTTGACGAAAATTCAAAGCCAGTTGAACGTGTTGAAGAAGTTGCGCTCCTGGACTTGTGCGGGCGAGTTCTGGCGCAGGAAGTCAAGGCGCCAATCGACGTTCCGCCGTTCAGCCGCGCTGCAATGGACGGATATGCCGTAATCGCTTCAGACACTTTTGGCGCGGGGCAGCTTAAACCAAAAACGTTGAAATTGATTGGAACTGTGCACGCTGGCGGGAGCGCAAATGTTGCCGTCAAAAAAGGCACGTGCATCCAGATAGCCACTGGCGCACCAATGCCCGAGGGTGCAGATTCCGTCATTATGGTCGAAGAAACCGAAGTTGATGGTACGAATATCAAAATTTACCGCGCAGTCCATCCGGGCGAAAACGTTGGGAAGCGCGGCGAGGACATAAACGCCGGCGCGATTGTTTTGAAATCCGGCGAAGTTCTAAATCCGGCAAAAGTTGGCGTTCTGGCTGCGCTTGGACTGGAAAAAGTCAAAGTTTATTCAAAACCCAAAGTCGCTGTGATTCCTTCTGGAAATGAGATAATTGAGCAGGGAGAGGCGCTGATTGCAGGCAAAATATACGACGTGAATTCCTTTACTTTGTCAGCGCTAGTGGCGCAAAACGGCTGCCTGCCTTCAAAGAAAAAAGCCGCGCCCGATTCTCTTGGCGCTGTGAAAGAAGTTCTGAAAAAAGCGGCGCAAGAAAATGATTTAGTCATAATTTCCGGCGGCTCTTCTGTGGGCGAAAAGGACGTGATGGTTGGCGCGATTGAATCCGTCGGCAAGCTGCTTTTCCACGGGATTGCGGTAAAGCCGGGAAAGCCGACGCTTTGCGGAATTGTCGGCGGGAAGATGGTAATTGGAATGCCCGGATATCCGACTTCGTGCCTTACAAATGGCTACGGGCTGCTTGCTCCTCTGCTTCGAAAGATGGCGCATCTGCCGATTCAGGAACCGATAAAAATCCGCGCGAAAATGGCGCGCCGAACCACGTCAACAATCGGGCGATTCCAGTTCCTGCCGGTCAAGATTGAGAAAGGCAAGGCGGTTCCGGTTTTCAAGGAGTCCGGCGCAATCACCAGTATGTCGCTTGCCGACGGGTATATTGAAATTCCTGAGAACGTGGATTTGGTGGAAAAGAACGAGGAAGTTGAAGTCATATTGTTTTAGCGCCAGAATATGCCGATTGCCCCTGAGACGAGCAGCGCAATTACCGGATGAACCTTGAAAGCCAACACGCTGACAAGAACCAATCCAAAGATGACGGCGCTCCTGATTTCGGCGGAAATGCCTCCAAAAGGAACTGCTTTTGCAAAAGTCAGGGCAGCCAGAACTATAAGCGCAAGTATCGCTGGCTTCACGCCGTCCATGAACCCCCTGACGTACGCATTTTTCTCAAATGATATGAAGACCGTCGCGATAAGGAGGATTATCAAAAACGCTGGCAGGACAACACCTGCTGTCGCCACGATGGAACCCGGCAAGCCGCCTATTTTGTAGCCGACAAAAGTTGCGGAATTTACCGCTATCGGCCCTGGTGTCATTTCCGATATCGCGACAACGTCCGTAAATTCAGTCTGCGTCAGCCAGTGGTGCGATTCCACGACTTCTTTTTCGACGATTGGTATCATCGCGTATCCCCCGCCGAAGGTGAATGCGCCTATCTTCAGGAACGAAAGGAACAAATCCAGCAGCAACATGGCAGTCAATATGTAATGCGCATCAGGCGTAAAAAAGATGATGCCAACCTTTTTCTAATTCTCCGCAATATTGCTTTTAAGATGACGGGCGCAAACGCAAAAATCTGGCTGGAAGTCAGGGGAAAGCCGCTGCTTGGCGAAGGAAGGGCGCACCTGCTTCGCGAAATCGCAGGCGGCCTCTCCCTCAACGCAGCCGCAAAGAAACTGGAAATGTCATACCGCCACGCCTGGGGTATCATAAAGGAAATGGAAAAAGTCTCAGGCAAAAAAGTGGTCGAGGCGACGCGCGGAGGCGCAACCGGCGGTGGAACAAAGCTTACGGAATACGGACAATCCATTCTGCGCCAATATGACGACAGGCGAAAGGCGCTTGAGAATCTGATGAGGGACGATTTTTGGGAGGCGGTTGGCTTGAAACTTAGCGCAAG
>JAQUQK010000076.1:4762-8258 GCA_028716125.1 Thermoplasmatota archaeon
GCGGTGGAACAAAGCTTACGGAATACGGACAATCCATTCTGCGCCAATATGACGACAGGCGAAAGGCGCTTGAGAATCTGATGAGGGACGATTTTTGGGAGGCGGTTGGCTTGAAACTTAGCGCAAGGAACCAGTTGAAAGGCACGGTAAAGGAAGTCGTTTCGGACGGCGTTGTGGCAAAGGTCAAGATCCACATAGACGCGCCAATGGAAATCACGGCGGTCGTCACAAAGGAGGCCGTAGAAGAATTGGGCGTCAAGAAAGGCGACAAGATAACGGCGATTGTAAAATCCACGGAAATAATGCTTGGCAAGGATTAGTTGTCAGTTTTCAGACGTGCTGACAACTTTGCCCCCGACAACTGAAAACTTTAACCAATAACGCCATCTGACAACTTGTCCATATCTTTTTAACCGAATTTTACATTATGCTTTTGATAGCACAACGACGCTTTGCCGTGCGCTTCTTGGTGAAAAAAATGAAGGCGAAAATGATATTTGCGGCGCTTCTGGTCTGCGCCCTTGTAGGCACTTGCTTTGGCGGATGCATTGAAGGCATATTTGGAGATGAAAAACCCGTCCTTCTGATGGCGACCACGACGAGCACTCAGGATACAGGACTGTTGGACTACCTCAAGCCGCTCTTCGAGCAGAAGTACAACTGCACGCTTGTCTGGACCGCCGTCGGTACGGGGCAGGCGCTAGAAATCGGGAAGCGCGGCGACGCCGATATTCTTTTAGTCCATTCACCGGCAAGCGAGAAAAAATTTGTTTCGGACGGATTTGGAGGATTCCGCTACCAGGTGATGTACAACTATTTCACCATTCTTGGCCCAAGCAGCGATCCTGCGGGAATCGAAGCAGCAGGCGCAGCCAGCAACGCAACAAAGGCAATGAAGCTGATATATCGGGCAGGAAGCGCAGGAAACTGCAAGTTCATATCGCGCGGCGACAACTCCGGAACGCACACCAAGGAGCAGGCATTGTGGAAGGCCGCCGGCTACAATTACACCGCCCAGATAGCAACTGCGGCAAATGCGTACAACAAGACGACCGGAACCGGCTGGTATTATTCGGCAGGCGCAGGAATGGGAACGTGCCTTACGATGGCGTCGGAGATGCAGTCATATATTTTCACCGACGAGGGGACGTATTTCTCGTATATGGCAAACCTTGACCTGAAGCAGATCGTCAAGAACGACACCAAGAACCTCAAGAACCAGTACGGCGTGATAGTCGTCAATCACACGCGCCTGAATCCGACGAACCACACAAGCACAGATGCAAACATATCATACAACCTTGCAGTGGAATTCGCCGACTGGATAGTATCGCCCGAAATCCAGGAAAAAATTAAGGAATACACGATCGGCGGCCGCCGGCTCTTCACGCCGAACGCCAACGGGATAAAGAACCCGTAATGAATACGGCCAGGCGAAGAAGATGTTCGGAATCGAGCAGGAAGCCTGGCAAATCTTTCTTCTTACACTTTACGTAGCGGCGGCAAGCACCGCGATTTCGGCGCTTATAGGCATTCCTCTTGGCGCGCTGCTCGGCTTGCACGACTCGCGGCTTCGCAGACTTTTCCGCATTTTCACGCACACGATGTACGGCGTGCCCTCCGTAATTGTGGGATTGCTCGTCTATATGCTGCTCTCCCGCGCAGGTCCTCTCGGAGAACTTGGAATTTTGTTTACTCCATCTGCGATGATTGTGGCGCAAGTGTTCCTAATCACGCCGCTCATAATCGGGCTTACGGCGTCGGCAGTACTCGCAGTTCCAAAGGAAACGAAGGAAACGGCGCTCTCGCTTGGTGCAAACAAGCCGCAGCTCGTTCTTGCTGTCATAAAGGAATCACGAATTGGGATGCTGAACGCAGTAATGGTTGGCTTCGGCAGGGGCGTTTCCGAAGTTGGTGCTGCAATACTTGTCGGCGGTAATATCAGATGGTTAACGCGTGTCCTAACGACCGCAATTCTGCTAGAAACCGAAAAAGGAAATTTCCAGTTTGCACTAATGCTTGGCGCGCTTCTGTTCCTTTTGTCTTTGAGCGTCAGCCTCATAATAACTGTTCTCCAGAGAGGTGAGAAGAAGTGAGCGCCCCACTGCTCGAACTAAACAACGTCGGCAAGAATTTCGACGGCAAATGGGTTGTGAGGGGCGCGAGCTTCAAGCTGGAGCGCGGCGAGATACTGGCGCTAGTGGGACCTTCGGGCGCAGGCAAGACCACAATTTTGCGCATGATAAACCTCCTCGAAAGGCCGGACGAGGGCGAAATAAAAATCTGCAGTGAAAAGCCGAACGGCAACGCGCTTGCGCTCCGCAGAAAAATGGTCATGGTGTCACAAAAACCTGTGATGTTTTCTGGAACTGCTTACGACAATGCCGCTTACGGACTGCGCCTGCGGGGAGCGCCTGAGGCAGACATTCGCGAATCCGTAGAACAGGCGCTCGAAATCCTTGGCCTGAGCGGCTATGGCCATAGGAAGGCGCGTACCCTTTCTGGGGGAGAGGCGCAAAGGCTCGCTTTCGCAAGGGCCGCCGTAGTCCAGCCCGACATAATGCTTCTTGATGAGTTCACCGCAAACCTGAACCCATCCAACATAGACATTCTCGAAAAGGCGTTGCGCGAATACGTGGCGCTCTACAACTGCGGCGTGGTGCTTGTCACGCACAACCTTTTCCAGGCAAAAAGACTGGCGGACAGGACCGGAGTACTCCTGGGCGGGAAAATAGTTGAAATGGGAAGCAGCAAGGAGATTTTTGAAAACCCCAAAACAGAGGAAGGAAAGAAATTCATACACGGGGAAATTTTGTTTTAATCCATTCAAACCATTTTCTTTGCCCACTGGCGCACTTCCTTTGCCGCCGCATCCTTTCCATGGTCGAGCGGCTGCTGGAAATCAATTCTTCCCGCAATTTTGCATTTGCCAAGGTCCGATGCTGGAAGCGAAAGCGCGCGTTCTTTACTGTCGCCGTGGCAGCAGAAAATTGCAACATTCTTTCCTTCAAGATTGAAAGTTTTTATGAATGTCCTGACCGCTGGCGCATACTTTCCAGCCCAAACAGGAGTTCCAATGAAAACCATTTCGTAATCCTCCAGCTTCTTTTCAATGGGCAAAATCTCTGGCGTTTTCTTTGACACTGCCTGAAAGCCGCCGATTATGTATTTCAAGAATCCGCCAGGCAGCTGCTTTTTGGTTTTCAATTCGAAAATGTCCGCACCAATTTCGGCTGCAATATTTTCAGCAATAAATCTGGTGTTGCCTTCCAGCGAATAATAGACTACAAGCGCCTTTGGCATGGTATCACACTAAAATCCAAATTTGCTTTAAAAATGGGGCCATACTTGTTAGAATTGAAAAATACTGGCCGGTACCGAGATTTGACACGCCGCGCCTTGATATTATTGGTGGGCGCGTCTATCAAATCTCGTTACTCTGTTAATTGTTATTATTGTTTAATGGGGCCGGTACCGAGATTTGAACTCGGGCTGG
>JAQUQK010000077.1 GCA_028716125.1 Thermoplasmatota archaeon
GCATCGATTATGGATTGGAGGTCGGTGCCCCTGCCTGAGGCAAGGACTGCGACTTTGATCTTCTTGACTTCCGAAGGATTCAAACTGACACCATCCGGAAATCTGATGGATTGTATTAAGGGTTGTGAAAAATCAGGAATTCTGCCCGTACAGCGTTATTCCCTCGATTATCATGCGTTCCATCATTTCAGCGCCTTTCTCAGGCACTGTTTCCCCGAGATAGCCATAGCCAACCGCGAAGTATGGCTTTGCAAGCCCGCTTAATTTGTCTTGACCAAGCGTAACCATTACCCACATCGGAGTTCCCCCTGCTCCGCCAAGAACGTTGTAGACATCGAAACTGGGGCGCATTTCCGGGGTTTCGTCCATGTTTATGTAAAGGAAATTGCAGCTTGCTGCGTATTTGTCTGCAAGCGCATTGAAGTACGGGTGCATTATCTCGCAGCCCTCGCAGTTGTTCTGGCTGTAGTCTATGAGAATCGGTCCGTCTTTTAGGGCGTCGAGCACGAACTGCGGATGCTCTGCGCCGTTCGCAGTCTCGAATCGGAATTCCACAGAAATCTTTGGCTCGAGCTTTATGCATGAAAGGCATAAGACAGAGCCGATTGCCTTTGAGTCGCCGTAGCCGCTGAAATAGGTGCCGGTTGCGAAAAAGAAGGCGCCAACGAGCAGCACTGCAACCAGCCGGATTGTCCGTGATCTTGATGCGTCGGTCGATTTGCCGTCCATTAACTCACATCCTCAGGCAGCCCGGCTTGCAGGCTTCAACGCACCTTCCGCACATTATGCATTCCGGATTTTTCACTCCGTCTTCAGGCACGTTTATCCCCATCGGGCACGACTTGGCGCATGCTCCGCAGCCCTTGCATTTTTCCTTGTCAATCTCCAGCTTCAGTATGGATATTTTGTTCATCGGAGCGTACATAGCGCCAATAGGGCAGACGTACCTGCACCAGCCGCGCCCCACAAGAAGCACGAGCGCCACAAACAGGCCGAACACAAAAAGCCCTATCCCAAAGAACTCGCCGGGCGTGAAGCTGCTAGCGGAGAGCGCAAGATGCGGGAACGTGCCTGTGAGAACGCCAATCGGGCAGAGGTCCGTGAATGTGGGCAGGACGACAAATACCGCACCGATTACGACGTAGGCAAGCGCGGCATATTTTGCGTATCTGAGAAGTTTTTCGCCGTTCCACTTTTTCCCATTTCCATTCTTGCGGAATTTTCCGGCGATTTTGCTAACTGCGTCCTGGATTGCGCCGATGGGACACGCCCAGCCGCAGGCGGCGCGCCCGAAGACCAACCCGATCAGGGCCATGAAAGACGTAACGTAAAGCAGCAGGCAGAAGTTCTTTTTTCCTCCGGACACGGCATGCTCTATCAGCCCTAGCGGGCAGGAGGCGCAGGCATATGGCGCGGCATAGCAGTAGAAGAAAGGATACACAAGCCCAGTCATCCCGAAAGTGATGCCGAGATTTGCAGCTATGAAAGATGCGATTTGGCTGATGATGCGGTATTTTGCTATCGATTTTGTTGCCATTTGTTCACCATCATTCTATTGTGCTCGCCTAAATTCTCCTGCGCACTAACAGCACTGCCGAAACAATTATCGCGCCAGCAGTCACGCCAAGCATTGCGCCGGATTCAATAATCGGGGATACGCCCCCATTGCCATCCAACTCGCCCGAGGAGCCGTCAGAATCGCCGCCTGCCGTCTTTATGCCTATGGAATATTCCTCGGAATAAAGCGATCCGTCGTAGCTTCTTGCCTTTATTTTGTGGCTTCCGCCTCCGATCTTTGACATATCTGGGCTGTAGCTCCAGTTCTCATTTCCTTGCGCAGTCTGCCAGCCAAAGTCATCAATCTTTACTTCCACTTTCTGAATGCCCTTGTCGTCCGATGCCACGCCCAGTATCACAAGCTGCCCGCTGACCTTTTCGCCGTTCTTCGGGATTTTTATTTCGCAAACCGGCGGGAGGTCGTCCGAGCCGACTATGAAGTAATATTCCGGCGTCCTGTACTCAGCTCCCTGTCCGTCCTCGGCGCGAATGTTGAATTTTACCTTTGTGCCGTCAGTGAAAACCCCAAGCGAGAAGCTGTAGACGCCGCCTCCTTCATTCGTCATCGGGGCAGGACTCTTGCAGACCTCATTCTGGCAGTACGCCAGTTCCACCGTCATGAGGCTCTTGTCGTCGGTGACCGTTGCGTAAACCGTGACGCTGTCTGTTCCGGTCGGGTACTTGGGCGAGGTGTATATGTTGCTTATTTCAGGAGGGCTGTTTTCGCCAGACGTTTCATCGCTGCAGGCGGACTGGACGCACGTCGAAAGTTTAGGGACTTCGGCAACGCCCCCGTATATCTCGAAAAGACCTGCGGCCACAATTATGTTCGAGAGATTGTCGCCGTAGTGATGGAGGGTCGCCATCTCAACCCACTTTCCTTGGTCAAGCGAGACGTCCTCGTCAAACGCGACAGCAACGGCTGCGTTTGGCACGGGGATTCCTTCGGCATTCTTTATCGAAGAATTCTTCTCGCAGACGTATGCCCGAAGGTGCCCCCGGAAAGGCAGAAGCGCTGGAATGGGCGTAGGGGAAGGCACAGGCGTCTGCGGCAGGCCCTCGTACATCATCTTTACAGTTATGTTTTGCGCATCTAGGAACACGGCCATCTTCACGACCTGGACCGGCCTTTGGGCGCATGTTTCTACGAGTGTTGCGCCCTGCCCCGCGCCAGTAAGCGTCCCGCCAGTGTCTTCCATAAATCCGCCGTCGAATTCAATGGTCGGCGGCGTTAGAATGTTGTAATACGAATCCCTGCCGTTTGCATTGTAAACGTCGGTCAAAATTGTAACAAAATGGAAGTCGTGCCCGTATGTTGCACCAAGCCCCGCCATCGCGGCTTCGGCGGCTGCGCTTGCCTGATCCGAGGAGAATGCAAAAAGCTCTCCCAGGACCGAGTGGGTGAACGCGGCGGAATTTGGCGCGATTGCCATCCTGCCGGCACTCGAAATTGCCGGAATTCCCTGAGAAACGGGAACGCTGGAAAATATCAGCAAAACGGCTGCCAATGCAAAGGACACCTTGTTCGCTTTCATTTGATCACAATCGCGCCGGCGCTCTTGCCGGCGTTTCTTAAAAACGAAAAAAATGAGATGATTAAATTGCCTTTATCTCTTCCTGCGCCTTTCCACGCCCATAAGCGCAAGCGAGACTGCTGCCACTCCGGCGATTGCCTCGAATCCCGGGGTTGCGCCTTTGCTTCCGGAGTTCTTGGTGGTTCCATTGCCTGACGCGCTCTGGCTGCCTGTGACATTTTGGCCGACGGTGTTATTCTGACCTGATGCAGTTCCATTCAATGCGGCATGGCTGCCAATCAGGTACGGGATCTGCGCAGCCGCGTAAATCGTGCGCGATGCGGTGTCCTGAATAAAGACTGTGACTCCGAGCGTATTTGCAAGTTCCTCTGCAGTCTTGGCGGTGATGTTGTTGCCCTCGTCAGCTACCTGCCTGCTCTTTATGTCCTTGAGCGCGTATTCATAGGCTACCTCAAACGAACCGGAAGGCAGGGGCGCAAATGCGTACTGGTTGAGCTGGCGGACAAGATGATACCACTGGCTTACGGATGCATCATCGCTGCTGTAGACGTGCTCCCAGTCTTCCTGCCAGATATAGACGTTGCTCTCAATAGGGGCGACGAAAAGCGCCACGTCCGGACCTGCAATCGGGAGCGCTGCGTCGACCTTTATCTTCACAATCATCTTCGCATTTTCATATCCGCCGGAAACGTCTATCGTGGATCCTGCAAGGGAGATTGTTCCAAATGAAGGCAGGGTTTTTGCCGTGGTGTACCTCTGCTCGAGAGTAAATGCCGCATCCGGATAAACGTCGCTCTTTCCGTCAACGATGGTGTCAGGTACAAAATTAACGGCATAATACGTTCCCCTCTCAACTGGGGCCGCGCCTGCCACGTTGACATTGATGGTCTCGTCGGCGTCGTACTTAATGAAAATGTAGTCTGAATACGCATTCGCAAGATCTTCATTCGCCTTTGCGCCTCTCGGGCAATAGCCGCACCAGTCAGCGCCGAAATACTCGCCGAGGATATATCTCTCGCCTTCTGAGGATTCTTCTGCCGAGACATTTTTTGAAAATGCCCCCATTGGCACCGCAATCATAGCCGCGACCGCCATTGCAATCAGGATTCGTCTGATTTCCATATAAACACCCATGTCAAGGCTTGGCGCATTGATTGGATACTTATGAATGTTGTTGAGTTCTTATTGAGGGAACGGCGACAGCGTTTAATACGGGAACGCCCAATATGATTTTGATTACGATGTCTAACGACAGCAGCACAAAATGCACTGTGAATTTCGACACGGGATTTCTTTCCACAGACGAGGTTGAGGGGATTTTCGAGGCTCTCCCAATTGACGTTTCATTCGTGAGTGCAGAGAACGAGGTGCACTATTTCAACAGGGAAAAGGAGAGGGTATTCAAACGCTCCCGTTCGGTCATAGGAAAAAAAGTGCAGAACTGCCACCCAGAAAAAAGCCTTTCCGCGGTGAATCGAATACTAGAGGACTTTCGCGCAGGCAAAAGGGAAAAGGCGGAATTCTGGATAAACCTGCACGGGCAGATGGTCCATATTCGCTATTTCCCAGTGCGCGACCGGGCTGGAAAATATCTAGGGTGCCTTGAGGTAAGCCAGGACATTACGGAAATCCAGAAGATAACTGGCGAAAAGAGACTTCTAGACGAATCCAAAGCAGCGGAATATGCTGAAACGTACAGCGGAATAGAAGACGCCGACAATGGCTAGGGGGAACGAAATGAACCCAAAGGCGCTTTACAAGATAAGTTACGGAATGTACGTCGTCTGCTCGCGCAAAGGCGAAAAAATAAACGGCCAGATTGCAAACACGGTTTTCCAAATTACGTCAGAGCCTGCGACAATCGCAGTAAGCATAAACAAGCAGAATTTCACCCATGAGTGCATAACTGCGAGCAGGGTTTTCACTGTATCTGTGCTTTCGACAGAAGCGCCAATGGAATTCATAGGCAACTTCGGCTTCAAGTGCGGGAAGGAATTTGACAAGTTCAAGAGTTGCAAGTTCCGCGCGGGAAAGACGGGCGTTCCAATAGTCACGGACTATGCTCTTGCATGTATTGAGGCGGAAGTGGTAGGCGCATTCGATGTTGGAACGCACACAATATTTACTGGAAATATAATAGATGCTGAAATCTTAGGCGACGGAACGCCAATGACTTATGATTACTATCATAAAGTGAAGAAAGGATTTGCGCCAAAGAGCGCACCTACTTATATCAAGGAGCAAAAGGCGGAGGCCGTGCCTGCGCCAAAATCGGAGGAGAGAAAAATGGACAAGTATGTATGCAAGGTTTGCGGCTATGTCTACGACCCGGCAAAAGGAGACCCGGATGGCGGAATAGCGCCCGGAACGCCGTTTGAGAAAATACCGGACGGCTGGGTGTGCCCGGTATGCGGCGCCGCAAAAAGCGAGTTTGAGAAGATGGCATGAGATGGGCAAGTGAGGATGAGACGTGACCGAACTGAAGATGGGCGATAGGGCGCCGGATTTCTCGCTATTGGACGAGAAAGGCAATAAGGTGAGATTGAACGATTTTATCGGCAAAAAGAAAGTCGTTCTTTACTTCTATCCAATGGACTTCACTCCAAGATGCACAACCGAGGCATGCAGCTTCAGGGACAGCTACAAGATTTTCGAAAGCACGGGCGCCGTCGTTCTAGGGGTCGGCCTGGGCACTGTCGAGTCCCATGCCAAATTTTCCCAAAAATACAACCTTCCATTTAGGCTATTAAGTGACAGTACCAAGGAAACGGCGAGGTCATACGGCGTTCTTGGCATAGGCTCGCTTATGGCGAAAAGGGTTACATTCATAATCAGCAAAGATGGAAAAATCGCCCACGTCTTCCCGAACGTCGACATCATCACCCACGTGGGCCAAATCATAAAGACGCTTGAGGAAATGAAATAGGCAAAAAAAACTGCACGTTTTAAATAATAGCGTCTCCAATACCATTTGGAAGATATGTTATGCCAAAAAACATCATGGTGTATTCCACCAAATCCTGTCCATACTGCAAAATGCTGAAGTCTTTTCTTAATGAGATTGGAATGAATTTCCAGGATTACGACATAGGAAAAGACGCCAGAAGGGCAAAGGAGATGGTCGAGAAATCGGGCCAGATGAGCGTCCCCGTGACTGACGTTGACGGCCGGATAATAATCGGATTCGACCGCCGGGTTTTCATGGAGGAACTGGGGCTTGCGCCAAAAGGCGGGCAGAGGAAATACGACCTTGTGATAGTGGGCGCGGGGCCTGCTGGAATCACCGCCAGCATATATGCATCCAGGAAGAAGATGGACTTCGTTTTGATTACAAAAGACATAGGCGGGCAGACGAAATGGAGCGCGGGCATCGAGAATTACACCGGATACCAGTTCATAACCGGGCCGGAACTTACCGAGAAATTCCGAAAGCACCTTGAACAGTTCGGCATGGAGATCCGCGAGGGCGAAGGTGTTGTCTCCGTGGAAAGAAAGAAGGGGGACTTCTTGGTGCGTACCGAAAAGGGCGAATTTTCCGCAAAAACCGTGATATTGGCTTCCGGGCGGATTCCGCGAAAACTTGGAGTCGAAGGCGAGGAAAAGTTTCTCGGCCGCGGCGTGACTTATTGCGCGACTTGCGACGGCCCGCTTTTCGCGGGAAAAGAAGTGGCGGTTGTAGGCGGAGGCAATTCGGCGCTTGACGCAACTCTTCAACTTATAAAAATCGCAAAAAAGATACATGTGATTGACGTTGCGCCAAAGTTTCGCGCCGACCGGGTGATGGTGGAAAAGGCGCAGGCGAGCGGAAAGGCAGTTTTCCATCATTCGGCTGAGATAACCCGCATATTCGGGAATGATTTTGTCCGCAGCGTTACGGTTTCGCAGGAGGGCAAAAAATACGACGTGGCAGTTGAAGGGGTTTTCATTGAAATCGGCTCATTGCCCGCATCAGAAATCGCGCAGGAGGCAAAAAAGAACGAATACGGCGAAATCGAGGTCAACTGCAAGTGCGAGACAAACGTGCCTGGGCTTTTCGCGGCTGGCGACTTAACCGACGTTCCCGCAAAACAGATAATAGTGGCGGCGGGCGAAGGCGCGAAGGCGGCAATGTCGGCCTTTGAATACTTGAGCAAAAGCAAGTGAGCAGGAGCGGCCAAAAGCAAATTTGAGAGGACGATGTGATTGTCTTTCAAGAGGGAGTGATTTTATCAATATTATGTTGATGAAATCCGAAAATTGTTTTAATTCGACGCCTAATTACAGGTGATAAAATGGCAGCAAGAAAAATAAAAGATGGGATATACGCAGTTGGCGCTATCGACTGGGACAGGCGCCTGTTCGATGAGCTTATTCCGCTCCCGGATGGGACTAGCTATAATTCATACCTGATTTTCGGAAGCGAAAAAACGGCGCTTATAGATACGGCAGACCCTTCAAAAGAATTTGAATTGCTTTCAAATCTGAAGCAGGCAGGTGTAAGCAAAATTGACTACGTTATCGCAAACCACGCGGAGCAGGATCACTCTGGCAGCATTCCAAAAATTCTTGAAATGTTTCCGACGGCAAAAGTGGTGACGAACGCAAAATGCAAGGAAATGCTGAAAGACTTGCTGCACGTTCCTGAGGAGAAGTTCATTGTGGTCGCAGACCATCAGGCACTCCAACTCGGCGGACGCACCCTGGAATTTATACTTGCGCCGTGGGTTCACTGGCCGGAAACGATGCTCACGTGGCTGCGCGAAGACAAAATTTTGTTCCCTTGCGACTTTCTCGGCTCGCACATGGCTTCAAGCTCGCTTTACGTGGAGAATGAGCCCGCCGTCTACCGCTCCGCGAAGCGCTACTACGCAGAGATAATGATGCCTTTTCGGCAGATGATAAAAAAGCACATTGAAGTCGTGAAGGCGCTGAACCCCGAAATAATCGCGCCAAGCCACGGCCCGGTTTACGGCAAGCCGAAGTTCATACTGGACGCATATTCAGACTGGATTTCCGACAATGTGA
>JAQUQK010000078.1:0-6695 GCA_028716125.1 Thermoplasmatota archaeon
GCGACAACGCAAAAGAGTTCAGAAGGTCGCTTTCGCCGGAAATTGAAAACCTCAATGGGCAGGCACTCGACCTTGATGAAAAGGAGCAGCTGCTGAAAGAGGCGCAGGCGCAAAAGTCTGGCGCAGAGCAGGAACTTTCAACACTGGAAAAATCGCTTACAGTCGCCGCATCAGAATTAAAGCGCATTTCGGAAGAAAAGCAAAATCTCGACGAACTGCGCATCCAAAAATCGCGCCTTGAAAAGGAAAAGGCGGAAAAATCCTCATCCGTGAATTCCGGGCGGGAGCGCATCCAGATGCTCGAGCAGGGCGTGAAGGAAGCCGAAACCGCAGAAGAAAAAATGAACGAGCTTGCGCCTTTAGTGGAACAGCACAAAAAATTGAGCGAAGAATTGCGCGCATTGCAGGACAAGAAGGAAAAATTCCTGCGTGCGCAAAGCGAAATTTCGGGGCTGCGCGCCACAATTTCACAAATTGAAAACCAAATCGCAGACCAGGCAAAGCGCCTTGAGGCGCTCCCAGAATTTAAGGAGCAGCGCGAGAAAATCGCAAGCGAGGTCGCAGGCGCGAATACACTGAAAACGGAAATTGAAAAACTTTTGCAGGAATCAAATTCAGCTTCAGCGCGCATTGCCAAACTAGAAGCGGAAATCGCAGAACTGGAAAACGAGAAGCGCGAACTTTCAGACATCTCCGGCAAAAAAGAATGCCCCAAGTGCCACCAGGCTCTTACAAAGGAGCATCTGGAGCGCGTGATTGGCGAGATTGATGCAAAATCTGGCGAGCGAAAGGAAGCGCTGGCGCAAGCGCAAAAAGAAGGCATCGAACTTTCAGAAAAGCGCAAGCAGAAAGAATCAGAACTTTCAATACTCGAAACAAAGCGCCGCAGGCTGGAACGCATTATCGCAACAATCGAATCGCTTGAGGCAGGCGACAACCGCGCCACACTCAAAGAGAGGCGCAAAGAGGCAGAGGCAAAATCGGCGGCGCTGGAGCAGGATACAAAGGCGCTGAGATTCGACGAAACGCAAGAAGCAAAACTCCGTGTCGAAATCGCTTCTCTAGAGCCTTCGGTTTCGGAATTCAACGTCGCAAAGCGCCTTGCCGAGCGAAAAGCGCAGGCGCAGGAAAGATTGCAGGCGGCAAAAGCGGCGCTCGAAAGCGCGCTGGCAGCGCTGGCACAGGCAGAAAGCGATTTGCGCAATTTGGGATCAAAATACTCAGAAGAGCAATACATCGAAATTTCAGCGAAGCATACTGCGGCGGCGCAGAAATATTCCGCATCTGCAGAGCGCGTTGAATCAAAGAAAAAAGAAATTACGGCGCTGGAGCGGACGCTGGCCGATATTTCGCGCGAAGTTGAAAGAAAACACGCCGCAAAACTGCAGATGGAAAGATTGCGCGAGCGCTCAGACTGGCTGGATGGCGTTTTGTGCCCTGCGCTCGAAACAATAGAAAATCATGTTCTTGCCTCAATAAATCAGGAATTCTCGGAGAAATTCCGCGAGTTCTTCGCGATAATGCTTGAAGGCTCGGATATGGACGTTGACATCGACGCAGACTTTACCCCAACAATCCGGCAGAATGGCTATGAGCAGGACTATGGCAACCTTTCCGGCGGCGAAAAAACTTCAGTGGCGCTTGCCTATCGTTTGGCGCTGAACGCCCTCGTAAAGAAGGTATCCCTTGCCGGAAGCGCCAGTTTACTGATTCTCGACGAGCCGACAGACGGCTTCAGCAAGGAGCAGATTTACAAATTGCGCGACGTGTTCGAGCATACAAATTGCGACCAATTGATCGTCGTCTCGCACGAAAAGGAACTTGAAGGGTTGGTTGACAAAATTTTTGAAATAAGGAAGGAAGGGGGAGTTTCGAGGATTGTCGAAAAATAGGAGCAGGCCAATACTGCTGTTTATTTTACAGCGACGGCGGCCATGCTATGCCGATTCCTAGCATTTCCAGTTTTTGGTTCACTTGGTATTCTAGCCAAGTCGAGAAAGCTTCCGGGTCGTTCGGGAACGGAAGAGGTATCTTCATTTTTTCACCAATGAAATATATCCAATCTATATTTATAATAACTCGTTCTAGAAATGTGTTCTATGTTGTTCCCCTCTCTTATTTCTGCACCGCGTTTCCAATCTGCTGGTGCGGGTATCCTTCGGGAAGCGGTTTCGTCCATACTGATTCGTCGCGCAGCCTCGTTCCGGGCTTTATTATTTCCCTGTCGCCTATCACGCAATTCTCTATCACGCAGTCCGCGCCAATCTTGCAGTTTGCGCCAATGATTGAGCTTGTTATCCTGCAATCATCGCCGATTGTCACCTCGTCGTAGACTATCGTGTCTACAAGGTCGCTAGAGCCAATTATTGCCTTGTTGCCGATGCACGAATAAATGAAGCGCCCGCTGAGGATGCAGTGCTCGCCCTGCCACATCTTGACGCCTTTTTTGTCCATCAGCATTTTGTGTGCATCTATGTAGCTAGAAGGTCTTCCGACGTCCATCCAGTATCCTTCAAATTGCAGGCCGTGGAATCCCTTGTCATCTGCGATTATGCGTGGGAATATTTCCTTTTCCATCGAGACCATTTTCCCTTTTTCAATGTAGTCGAGCACTTCCTGCTCAAGACAGTATGCTCCGGCGTTTATGAGGTTGGACGGCGCATCTTCCTTCTTCGGTTTTTCAACGAATTTTGTTATCTTCCCATCATCCTCAAGCGCAACAACCCCGAATTCGCTCACGTTTTCCACGGGCCAGAGCGATATAGTGCCAAGCCCCTTAGTTTCCCTGTGGAAATCCAGGAGCGCCTGCAGGTCTATGGAAGAAATAATGTCGCTGTTAAGCACGAAAAAAGTGTCGTCTATATATTGGGAAGCGTTCTTTACTGCGCCAGCGGTTCCAAGCGGAGTATCCTCCATTGAAACTATTATGTCCATGCCGAAATCGTTGTTCTTGAAATATTCTTCAAGCTGATCGCTCCGGTAGTTTGCGGCAAGAACGACCCTGTTTACCTCATGAGGAAGTTTCTCTATTATGTGGGCCACCATCGGCTTGTTGAGTATTGGCAAAAGCGATTTCTGGCGAGTGTAAGTTATCGGCTTCAGCCTTGTGCCGTAGCCGCCTGACAGTATTATTGCCTGCATTTTTGCACCTGAATCAGGATGGCTAGCGTTCTTATTAGCGTTCTTCAGCAAGTTATATATACTAACAATCCTCTTTTGTTATGAAGATATGAAACTCAAACCAATGAAAGCGACCGCCAGAGTGGCGCTGCTCCTTGCGATCGCGGTTTCGCTGGCATTTGCTATTTGTTCATTTGTCAACGGCTGGCAGCCAAGCAGCAGTTATGCCGAGGAAATTGCAGGCCAGAGCACGCGCGTATCGATGTATGAAACGGAATTTTCAGTTGGGGCAGCCATCTCTATAATATTGTCCGGCGTTGTGATTGTTGCATCTAGCACCGCACTTGCAGTCGATGGACTTGTGAGAAAGCGCAGGATTTACCTTCTTACGAATACAATTAAGCAGTGCAAGGAATATGCGGCAAGCATGTTAAAAACAGGAATGCGGAACAACAGCTTCTTTTTCCTCTAATCTATAATTTTGGGCACCGCGGAAATTAAAAATTCATTACTGCTTCGGCCGCTTGGCCCATGCCTCTTCGGGCACGGTTTCGTAGGGATTCTGCTCCTCTTCCCGCTTTTGCTCCCCCGGCATCTTAAGGGACCAATAGTACTGGCGAAGGCGAAGCGACGTTCCCATCTGCTTTACTTCCTCGCGCCTTACGGACATGAATCCCTCTTCCTGAAGGGTGTAAAAAAGGCATCTGCAGTCTTTCGATATTATGCCGTCCTCTATCTCTTCCTGCTCCTTGAAGACGTTTTTGACTTCTTCTGCTACCTGGGAGGCATCGTCCTTTGCCATATCGAGGTGCAAGACAAGCCCTTTTACAAGGGATTTCATCTTGGACGGCATCATCCAAGAAAGTGGATGTGATGTGGGTTTAAATGTGTTATTGAATCCTGGCCTAATTTGGGCAATGTTATTTATATTTTGGAGTTTATTTAGGGCCATTACAGAATGCCTTTGTGTGTCCTGCTAGGAAGAGATATTGTGGAAACCAGCAAAAATGCGGCCGAGAAAGCAAAAACCAACCAAGATGACCGGACACATGAAAGCAAGACGGTGAAATGCCCTACTTGTGGAATAACGCCCGGCGCCGAAGGCGAATACGCAATCGATCCCGTATGCGGCATGAAGGTCAAAAAATCAGAGGCGATAACCCGCGTAATAGACGGAAAAACGTTCTATTTCTGCAGCGAGGGATGCGCCGACGGATTTTCAATGCCGAAGCCTGAGGAAGTGGAGAAGGACTACGCCGCAGTGGATCCGGTTTGTGGAATGGTCGTGGACAAGCGCAGGGCGATCCGGCGGACGATGGGCGGGCGGACGTACTATTTCTGCAGTGAAAGCTGCGCCAGGACTTTCGAGGATCCCGAAAGGGAACTCAAGGACATGAAGAAAAGGATTTCAGTCGCTCTCGGCGGCGTCCTGATAGTGGGCGCCCTGCGGGTTGCCTTCCTGCTGGGGCTGGCTGCAGGCGCCACAATCCTGACGTGGGTTCCGTTCGACTTCCTGCCATGGTTCAACGGCGGCGTCTGGATGTTCATACTCACGACCCCGATAATATTCGTCGGCGGAAAAGGGTTTTATGTGGGCGCAATCGAGGCGCTAAAGCAAAAGCGGGCAAACATGGACCTCCTGATAAGCGTGGGTACGCTGACCGCTTACGCATACAGCACCATCATCGTATTCTTCCCGAAAATCCTCCCTATGAAGGAAAGCAATGTGTACTTCGATGTCGCCGCCATCATAATCGCTTTCGTTCTCCTCGGCAAATATATGGAGGAGATAATAAAGCGCAGGAGTTCCGCCGCAGTCAGGAAGCTTCTCGACCTTAGACCAGAAACCGCCAGAGTGGTAAGGGACGGAAAAGAGGCTACGATACCGGCAGAAAAGGTGGAGGTCGGTGACACGGTGGTTGTCAGGCCGGGCGAAAAAATACCCGCGGACGGCATCGTCGTCGACGGGCATTCCTCCGTGGACGAGAAGATGATAACCGGCGAGAGCATTCCGGTGGAAAAGAACCCCGGCGGCGAAGTGATAGGCGCCACCATAAACAAGACCGGCTCGTTCAAGTTCAGGGCGACGAAAGTTGGTTCGGACACCGCGCTGATGCAAATCATAAAAATGGTAGAGGAAGCGCAGGCATCGAGCGCCCCCATCCAGCGGTACGCGGACAAGATTGCCGCCTATTTCGTTCCGGCGGTGATTCTAGCCGCCGCCCTGACGTTCATTGTATGGGCGCTCGCTGGCCATCTGACCCTGGCAGTCCTTAACCTCATCGCAGTCCTGATTATTTCGTGCCCGTGCGCCCTGGGGATAGCGACTCCTGCAGCGCTGATGGTCGGCGTTGGGAAAGGAGCCGAACTCGGCATTCTCATACGTGGCGGGGAATACCTGGAAAGAGCGCAGAAACTTAATGTGGTCGTCTTCGACAAGACCGGGACCCTCACGAAGGGAGAGCCGTCCGTAACTGATGTTGCGGCGTTTGGAGGGCATACCGAAGAGGACGTATTGAGATACGCAGCAGCCGCAGAGAAAGGGTCGGAGCATCCGCTCGGCGAGGCGATAGTCGGATACGCCGAAAAGAGGAGGATTAAAATTCCCGAAATAACCGGTTTCGAGGCGCTGCCGGGGCACGGGATAAAGGCAACATGCGAGGGAAGAAAGATACTTCTCGGAAACCGCCGCCTTATGGAAGCCGGCGGCGTTGACGCATCTAGGCTGGAGCAAACCATACAGGGGCTTGAAAATGAAGGAAAAACCGCCATGGTGCTGGCAGCGGATGGCGCTGCCTATGGCGTTATTGCTGCCGCAGATACGCTTAAGGAATTCTCCGCCGAGGCCGTTTCCGAACTGAAAAACATGGGGATAGAGACGATAATGCTCACCGGGGACAACGAGGCGACGGCAAAGGCGATAGCCGCCAAAGTGGGGATCGAAAAAGTTATTGCCAATGTTCTTCCCGGCGAAAAGGCAAGCGTGATTAAAAAAATCCAGGGTGATGGCAAGGTCGTTGCAATGGTAGGGGACGGCATAAACGATGCTCCGGCGCTGGCGCAGGCGGACATCGGGATAGCGCTGGGCGGCGGCTCGGATGTGGCAAAGGAAACGGGCGGGATAATACTCATCAAGGACGACCTGAGGGACGTGGTTTCCGGGATAAGGCTCAGCAAACTGACGATGAGGAAGATAAGGCAGAACCTGTTCTGGGCTTTCGGGTACAACACGGCGGCAATCCCGATCGCCGCCTTTGGATTGCTGAATCCCATAATCGCCGCCGCCGCAATGTCGCTAAGCTCCCTTTCCGTTGTTTCCAATTCCGCCTCGCTGCGCTTTGCGAAGTTCGAAAAGAGGAAATGAAAATTGGCCAAAAATGCTGCGCCGTTTCCAATCCTCATCTTTTTATCCAAACTGAAGATTCGGGAATTAAGACTCGGCATTTGGAAAGCGACCTTTTTCTGGTTGCTGAATTTTGCTTTGCAAAATTCTCCGAGTGTCATAAGTCATAACTAAAATATGTCATTAGTCGGGCCCGTGGGGTAGCTTGGTATCCTACATGCTTGGGGGCGCA
>JAQUQK010000078.1:6795-8087 GCA_028716125.1 Thermoplasmatota archaeon
TTTTTTTTTAACAATTTTTCGCATCTGGCACGACATAAAAACTAGAAAAGCAGAGCCCTCCAAACTGTTCCAAATACCCTAATCCTCCGACATAATGTCGGCTTTTTCTCCTGCAATCAAACACGTTTTGACATTATGACAACTTTTTATGAAAAATGCTTATATATGGAAATCGATATTCAATATAATGTAGCAGGGAGTCCGGGGCCACCGACCGGGCCTCTGTTACATTTTGTGGTTTGCTGAGAGGCGGCCGCAAAACATTCGATTTTTTTATGGCTTTGATACAACTTTAAATCTGTAAATTATACCACGGCCGGTTCGGTTTGTGATATAATGGCAACATCATCACCAATCAAGAAGGTCACAGTCGAGGAACTTCTAGAAAAGGCGAAGGCGCCAAACAAGCACGCGATGGAACTTCATCCATTTTATCATGGAAAGATCGAGGTCGTGCCCAAGTGCGCAGTCCGCAGCCTGAAAGACTTTGCAATATGGTATACGCCTGGCGTAGCCCAGCCGTGCCTTGACATAAACAAGCACCCGGAAATGGTCTGGGAGCACACCAACAAGGGCAACATGGTCGCCGTTGTCTCGGATGGAACGCGCGTTCTTGGCCTTGGCGACATTGGCCCGGAAGCGGCGATTCCGGTAATGGAAGGAAAGGCGCTGATTTTCAAATATCTGGGGGGCGTTGACGCATTTCCTATTTGTCTCAAGACAAAAGACCCGGAGAAGATCATAGAAACCGTAAAGCTTCTCCAGCCATGCTTTGGCGGCATAAATCTCGAAGATATTGAGCAGCCGAAGTGCTTTGACATCCTTGACCGCCTGCGCGCGGACCCCGAAGTCCAGATCCCCATATGGCACGACGACCAGCAGGGAACTGCGGCGATAATTCTTGCAGGGCTGATAAACGCAGTCAAACTCACCGGGCGCAAGATATCTCAGACAAAGGTCGTGATGGTAGGCGCTGGCGCAGCAAACGTCCGCGCGGCATATATCATGATAAAAGCGGGATTCAAGCCAGGCAACATTATAATGTGCGACAGCAAGGGCGCGCTTCACATGGGGCGCCCCGACGCAAAGAAGCTCGAAGCGGAATTCAAGCAGAAATGGGACTTGACGAAGATTACAAACAAGGAGGGAATCACTGGCGACATCCAGGACGCACTCAAGGGCGCGGATGCTTTCGTTGCCGCATCAAGACCGGGCCCTGGCGTTATAAAGCCGGAATGGGTGAAGGCAATGGCAAACGACGCAATAGCATTCTCGTGTGCAAACCCAGTACC
>JAQUQK010000079.1 GCA_028716125.1 Thermoplasmatota archaeon
TAAATGGAAGCCCGCGCAAAAACGGCAACACTTCTCAAATCTTAAAAATCGCCGCGAAGGCGACTGGTGCAGCCGCCAAAAATATAACTATAATAAACCTGACAGAATACGACATAAAACCATGCAAGGCTTGCGGGGTTTGCTGGGAAACGAAGAATTGCCCGATAAAGGACGACCTGGAAAAAGTGCTAAAACCAATTCTGGAAGCGGACGGAATAATACTTGGCAGCCCTGTGTATTATGGAACCGTTTCACCCGAGCTGAAAGCGTTCATAGACCGCTCTGGAGAGCTGCTTGGCGCAAGAGGCTTCCCGCTTAAGGGAAAGATTGGCGGCGCGTTTGCGGTCGCAAGGCGCTGGGGCCACATAACCACATGGACTGCAATGCTTCTTTACCTAACGGCGATGCGGATGATAATTCCGGGCGCTGGCTGGTCTGCGGCGACGGCGCTTGCGCCAGGAGACGTGCTAAAGGACGAGGAAGGCATAGGGCTTGCGAAGGAACTTGGCTTATCTATGGGCGAACTGATAAGAAAACTGAGGAAATGATTGTTGAGTGGATTATAGATTAGAATTGAAAATATCAAAGAGGGATGTTGATGGAACCGATAGGCTTTGACAAGAAAAAGGCAAACGAAGTAATGGCAAAAAAAGGGTTGGATATGATGGTGCTGACCTCCCCGGAGAACGTCTTTTACACTTCCGGGCTTCCGGTGCGCCACATAGAATACAACCCGATACTTTACGTTCTGGCAAACCAATATCCAACGATTTCCGTGATACGCAGGGACGGCGAGGACAGCGTCATAACATGGGCGCTTTTCGACCAGGAACTAACATGGATAAGGGACTTCGCCGGAATTATGTCAAAGGACGATGCATTAAGCACGCTTGCCGCGATGGTGGGACAGGAAAAAGCAGCTGGCAAGAAGATAGGGATAGAAGAAAAAATGCCGTTTTACATATACGACCGCCTGAAAAGGGAGTGTTCCGGCGCAACCTTCGAGCAAGCGGATGGCGCAATCATGGAGTTGCGCTCAGTCAAGACTGCCGAAGAGATAAGAAGGATTAGGGAAGCGACGCGGATTTCGGAGAAAGTGATATCCGCAATGACGGAAAATCTGCGCGAAGGGATTACTGATCTTGAACTCATCAAGCTTGCAAAGCTCACCACGCTCAACGAAGGCGGAATTGGGACAAACCACCTCACGATGAGCCTTGGCGACAGCGATCCGGAAGCGCCGGGAACCGGGCGCAAGATAAAGAAAGGCGAGATGACGCGGTTTGACACTGGCGCTGTCTACAAGGGATACGTTTCGGATGTTTCGCGCCACGCATGCCTTGGGCCAGTTCCCGCGGATGCAAAGAAAATGGTCGAATATATCGTCGACTTGCAGCAGACTTGCATCGATGCCATAAAACCAGGAGTAACTGCAGGGCACATCGAAGAAATCATCGGCAAACGGATGGAGCAAAATCCAGTCGATTTCCCGGTATTCGCAATGGGGCACGGCGTCGGCCTTAACACGGAAGAATCGCACTTCATTCCTGCAAGCATCTGGAACACGAGCGACATGGTGTTCAAGGAAGGGATGATATTCGACCTGGAATTCTGGTCTCCGTACGAGCCATACAACAACAGGCTGATTGGAATGGAAGATACGTACCTTCTGAAACGAAACGGCTGCGAGAGAATTACAAAACTGGACAGAGTCATATTTTCCAGATAATCGAACGGATGGTGTTGAGTTGAAACAGTTAAGAGTTGCGGTAATAGGAATGGGATTTGCGGGAAGGCTTCACTGCGAGTCTTACGAATCGCTCGGAGAAAAAGCAAAAATCGTGGTAATATGCGACAGCAACGAAGAAAGGGCGAAAAACTATGCAGAAATGTTCAATGCGGAGGCATGCACCGACTATCATCAACTGCTAAATCGCAAGGACATTGACGCGATAGACATTTGCGCCCCCCACCACCTTCACGTTCAGCTTGCAGTAGAAGCGGCAAAGGCCGGAAAACACATACTCTGCGAGAAACCGATTGCGATAACCGTGGAAGAAGCAGACAAGATAATTGATGCTGCGAAGAAGGCGGGCGTTACGCTGATGGTAGCGGAAAATCACCTTTTCACGCCGGCACACCAGAAAATAAAGGAAATCGTAGACAGCGGAAAAGTTGGCCGCGTATTTCTGGTCCGCGCTTTCGAGGCCGCGACAAGCGAGCTGATAATGAATCCCGACCCGAAGGACTGGCGCGCAAATCCCAAAAATCAGGGAATGCTCCTGGACATGGCCGTGCACAAGTTCGCGTTCCTGCGCTGGGTTCTGGGCGACATAGACTCCGTGTTCGCAATAAGGGAGAAGCTCGTCGTCACTACCCTTGCCCCGAATTACGACGACACCGCCCTTCTTATTGTTAAATTCAAGAGCGGAGCCGTTGGTGAAATAGTAGTGACTGGCGGAAATCCCGCGGGAATAACAAACAGCACCGAGGTCTACGGCACTGATGGAACGATAATGGAAAACCACCTTTGGGAAAAGCCCGTTACATACCTGTCTGTCACCGCGCCTGAGAGCAATGGCGAATGGATTTGCCCCGAGGTTGAACATCGGCCCTATCCCGGATATTACAATATATCATTCAGGAACGAAGTGGCGCATTTCGTCGACTGCGTGCTCAACGAAAAGAAGCCGGAGATGACGGGCGAGGACGGCAGGGAGGCGGTAAGGGCAGTGATAGCCGCAACAAAATCCGCTGAAATTAAGAGGTTTGTAAAAGTGGAAACGCCAACGGCTAAAGCCAAAGCGGGCAAAAATGGCACAAGCAAGAAAAAGTAATCGGCACCAATTTTTCTATTTTTTATTTTTTGTCAATCAAGTCTTAATAGTTCCAAATAATGGATGTGTGGCTGGAATATGACACAAAGTTCAGTTTACGCGGCATTGATCATCGTACTGATACTGTCGGGATGCATCGGTTCCGAAAGGAGCGGCGTAGATAAACAACCCGACGTCAACCCACCGTCTTCGGACAATGGCAATACGAACAACGGCGGCTCCACCGGACAAAAAGCGATTGTTATTACAGACGAACAAAAAAGCGCCATATTCAGAGGCATGAATGTCTATTTCGGCAACATCCACAGCCACACTTTATACTCCGACGCTGACGAGGGGATGCCGGAGGAAACGCTGGCTTGGGCAAGGGACACTGTAAAGTATGATTTCTACGCGATTACAGACCACTCGGAATTGTTCACCATACCTTTCACGAACTATGAGAATTTTCCGGACATGCAGCCGGTGCTTGTCAACAAGTGGGACGACATAGGCGCGAAGGTGGATGAATTCAATAAGAATGGCTCTTTCGTGGCGATTCGCGGTTTCGAGTGGACGAGCGAGGAGTACGGGCACATAAACATCTTTGGCACAGACACTTACACGACGTCCTATCCCAGCATGCCGGTCATAGGCACGACTGACTGGTCGACCGACTTGAACACGCTATACACGTGGATCGACGAACACAACGCCTTTGCACAATACAACCACCCTTGCGATGCGGAAGGCAGCGGAGCGCAAAATCTTGGCAATTTCACGTACGATCAAAGGGTCGGGGACAATTTCTTTGCCATGGAAACAGGCAACGCGGATTTGGGAAATAACGACGAGTACTATTACAATTATTACCATATCCTGCTTGACAACGGCTGGAAGATGGCGCCCACGAACAACCTGGACAACCACCACTTCAATTATACAAGCCATCGAACCGCCGTAATATGCAAGAACCTTACAAGAAACGACATAATGGAAGGAATTAAGGCGAAGAGGGTGTATTCAACCGATGATCCGAATATGGAAATATTGTTCAGCAATGGCGCCAATTGGATGGGTTCCACAATGAACTACACCGCAAGCGTCGCTGTATTCACTACAGTCGTCCTGGATGATGAGAACATAACCAAGCTGGAACTGATAGGAAACGGTGGAAAAGTCGTTGCCGAAAAAACATTTGCAGCGGGGCAGGACAGCCGGATTGTTTCCTGGATGCCGATAGTCAACGTGACCGAAAACGGATACTTTTTCCTGAAGGTTACTGAAAAAGATGAAAATAATGACGAAGCGCAACGATATAACACGGAGCTGAACGTTGCCGAGAAGAAAGATACCGGCGGCGTGCAGGTCGCAGTTACTGCCCCAATATGGATTGTGAAAGTGCCTACTTCCCAGTAATCAATACCTGTGCACAATATGGACGCGGTTGCCTGCAGGATCGGATTTTTTGAGGAAAGCCGCTTTCGTTCCGGGCTTTAGTATTGGTTCTTCCAGCTCTACTCTCTTCTCTTTAAGCATGGTGCAGGCTCGCTCAAAATCGTTGACGTAAATCGCAAGATGGCATACCTGCCCGCCTTCGGGCGCCTTCATTACCTCGATGCGCGGGCCTTTTGTCGGGGTGAAAATCGAAGTGTTTCCCTCTTTGATGTCGAACCCGAAGATTTCCGAATACCACTTTGCAATTTCGGCGCCGTCCTTTCCTTTCTTGGGATAAAGCCCAACGTGCTCGATCCCGGTGAAAACCGGCGTTCCGCGCGCTTCCCTTATCCATGAGACGCACTGCGCAACGAGTTTGGTTATTCCTTCAAAGTCGCCCTTCTCGACAAGTTCCTTGCCTATCAGATTTGAGCCCATGTTAAGGCAGGCGGCGCCAGCTTTTATCCATCCGGCAATGTTCTCTTTGCTTGGCTCAACTCCGCCCGAAGGCATTAGTTTTGAAGAAGCCATTGGCCCGAGAACGGACTTTATGAAATGCGGCCCAACTGAACTTCCTGGAAATACCTTTACAACGTCAACGCCCGATTCTTCCGCATTTGATATTTCGGTCGGAGTGAGGCATCCTGGCACGTATGGGACTTTGCGCCTGTTGCAGATCTTGGCGACTTCCGGATTGAACGTTGGCGCGACAATGAGTTTCGCCCCGCAGTTTATGTAAAGCCCTGCAGTTTCCGGCTCCATTATCGTTCCTACACCAATGGTCACGCTCGGCAATTCCTTCTTGCACCATTTGGCAAGTTCGGTGAAGACAAGATATGCAAAATCCCCGCGATTTGTGAATTCCACGACCTTTGCCCCGCCGTCGGCGCAAGCCTTTACTATCTTCTTTGACGTCTCAATGTCGTCATTGTAGAAAACCGGCAGAAGCCCGCAGTCCAGAAGCTTTCCTATTACGTCGTGTTTCAGTATGTTTGCCATAAAATCACCTATCTCGAAATCCTCCCCGATGTCACACCCTTCATCAGCTTTTCAACTTCATCTATTCTGGTTATGAGCGCATCTCCGTAAATAGTGTGCTTGATACAGGAAGCCGCAACTGCAAAATTGAGCGACTTTTGCAAATCCCAATTGTATGTGAGCAAGGCGTAAATAAGCGATCCGCTGAAGGAATCCCCGCCGCCGACACGGTCGACGATTGGAAGAATGTCGTATGATGGCGAGGAAAGCAGGGATTTGGATTTTACATCATAGAGAACCGCAGACCACTTATTGTGGCTTGCGCTTATGCTCTCGCGAAGAGTTATTCCAACAAGTTTTACGTTAGGAAACTTTTCCGCCAGTTTTTCGCAGACGTAGCGATATTCTTCCGCGCCCACATTTCCCTTCTCCACGTCCACGCTTTGCGCCTTTATTCCAAATATTTTCTCGGCGTCCTCTTCGTTTCCAATCACTATATCGCAGTGCTTCACAAGCTCAGACATTACTTTTTCCGGCGTCTCGCCCCATTTCCATAGCTTGGCGCGGTAGTTCAAATCGCAGCTTACGGTAAGCACCATTTCCTTTGCCTTTTTTACCGCTTCGAGGCACGCATCGGCGGCGCCCTTGCTTATGGCAGGCGTTATTCCAGTCCAGTGGAACCAGTTTGCTCCGTTAAAGACATTGGCCCAGTTTATCATTCCGGGCGCGATTGATGCAATCGAGGAGCCTGTGCGGTCGTAGATTACTTTGTTTCCACGCTGGGAAGCGCCAGTCTCTACAAAATAAATGCCAAGCCTGTCTCCGCCGCGTATCGTGTGGCCTGTGTCTACGCCGAACTGGCGGATGTAGTTTATGCAGCCGTCGCCGACCTCATTATCAGGGATTCTGGTGACGAATGCAGCAGGCATTCCAAAATTAGAAACCGCGATAGCGACGTTAACTTCTCCTCCAGCATACGTCGCGTCAAAACTCCGGGTCTGGGCGATTCTCAAGAAACCCGGTGGATTGAGGCGCATCATAACCTCGCCAAAAGTGACGACTTTGTTTGACATTCGCATCTTTCCTCGTATATTTCAACATAACTTAAAAGGCTTTTGATTTGCGCCCAATAACAAGGTTCATAAAGAATGTTCTAATTTTAGTCAACGGCGATCATATGGAAGACTCGATATACAAAACAAAGCTGATGATAACCGCAACACTGGCAAACGCCTGGATATACCCGGAGGCAAAGAATTTCCCAACGACTGCCAAAGGGCTCATAGATGAAGCGGTAAAATGCCATGAGAATGGCGCGAGCATAATACATGTTCACCTTCCCGACGGAAACCACAAGGAAGTAGTCGACGGCATACGCGACAGATGCGATGCGATTGTCCAGGGCGGAATGTCAAGCTATCATATAGAAAAAAGGGACGAACTTTTCAACGTCAAGCCGGACATGATGTCTATAATCTTGAACCATCACGCCGAAAGTTTCCCAAGCGGCGACGTGAACGTCCTGCATCCAAAGGAGGAGCTTGAGGCGTACGCGGTCAAGTGCGCCAAGTACGGCATAAAGCCCGAATTTGAGTCGTGGAATTACGGCTCTATCTGGATGCTTGAGCACCTGATAAAGAAAAAACTTCTCAAAAAGCCATATTACCTCAGCCATTTCTTCAACTGGCCAGGAAGCTCGTGGTCCCCTGCGACGCCCGATGAGTTCCTGCAGAGGTTCGCCCACCTGCCCGAAGGGTGCATAAATGCCGTCAGCACGATGGGGCCGGAGCAGAATATTATACTTCCGCTCGCGATTGCAACAGGGAATCACGTGCGCATCGGAACCGAGGACTATCCTTACATAAAGAAAGGAATCCTAGCAAAGGGCCCGCACGAGCTGGTAAAGAAAATAGCGACCATAAGCGAACTCATGGGGCGCGACGTTGCAACGCCGAAAGAGGCAAGAAAGGTAATCGGAATAAAGTAGCTGGCGCAAAAATTCATTTCAAGCAGGTTTTTTTCTCATCATCTTCATCGCTTCTGCGGCAATGCACTCCACCCATCCGTCGAATTCGTAGAATTTCGAAGGGAAGAAAAAAGTCACATTCTTGACTCCGGTAGAATTCTTTATTGATTCTATGCTGGCATTGACCTCCTGCAGGGTATCTGCATAAAGCTCCATTACAAGGCCCCTTGGTTCCATTATCTTTTGGCGGAGCCAGCATTTGTCAAGCATTGCATACAGGCGGGCGTACAACTCCTCGATTTCAGACCCGCCGAGAGTTTCATCGAAAGTTATACAGACATAATAAGGGATCAACTCGCTTACCTTGAATGGGTTAACCGATATGGTGAACTTGAGTATTTTCCTGCTAACTAGGTCGCCTATGCGCCGCTCAACATAAGACGCGGATGTGCCAACCTCCTTTGCAATTTCGCCAATGTCTTTTCTGGCATCATCCTTGAGCGAATTCAATATTCCCCAATCTTGGTCAGAGAGGTTTACGTTTATGGCGGGCTTGCTCTCGTAAATGAAAGTTGATGAAAGTTTCGCAGGAACCATTTCCGAGGACAGCTTGCGCTGCTGGGTGCTGAAGTCGTCCCTGCTTTTGAAAAGGAAAACGACGGCAACGGACGATCCTATGGTGTCTACAAGGAACATTATTCTCTTGTTTTTGCGGAGTTTTTCGATGAGCGGCTCTACTGATTTCCCCTTGCTGTCGAAAATAGATATTGCCAC
>JAQUQK010000080.1 GCA_028716125.1 Thermoplasmatota archaeon
ACATATCCCCCCGAAGAAGCAGTCCTTCGTACCACAAAAATATGCGTTGCGCTCATCCCTACGACAACATATTCGTACATGTAAGGTTTGGGAAACACTCCTGGTGCGTTCGGCAAAACAATGCTGGATGCCACTGTCACCGACCTGCCCATCAAATTTACGACGCAATGGCTGAGCAGTCTCTCTCCATCTGGAAGCGGCGTCAACACTGCAAGCGACAGCCACCCCTCACCTCCGGGACCGACAGCATACGATTCAATCGCGGGTGTTAAGAGAGCGTGAGTACCTCCTACCATCGGATCAGTGGAAATCGGATTTGTCAACGGCGATCCGTCCGACGCAAATCCCGTAAAGTCGCGCAGCATGACAATGCCCGACCATGCACCGCATATCCGACTATCAAAGCTTTGCTCTTCGATAAACCCTGCGGGGTAATCGATACCCGCGATGTGCGGCGGCTGCAATTTCGGTTTTACCGCACTCAGAATATTGCCGGAGGCATCCTCAGACACGACCCCCAGCGGCGGAAACTTTGTTTGGTTGAGCAGACACTCGACAGAAAGTTGCGGCTCCAGCACCGGGGCCAACCGACCGTCTTTTAACCGGAACTTCCACTCGGGCCGATCCGCCGTGACATGCCGCCCAAACGCCAGCGTCGCCAAACCGCGGCCCACGTGCACATCGTCGCCGACCTGCGGTATTGTACTCGTCCAATTCCGCGTAAACATAACACTCGGGCCGTAGGTGCGCGAAAAAAATTCATGTTGTTTTAGGTGTTGAACGGCCATGTTATTCCTCGATGAAGAACGGCCAGCCCAGATGATAGAGGCTGACCCATACCCCGGCAATACTGGCTGCGAAGATATACTGGGCGACGACGTAATGCTGCTTGGCGACCGCAGCATTGAACGGATAAAAGGGATAGACGCGGACGTGGATGACCTGCATCGCATCCCATGTAAACGTCCCGTCGTCTTTGACCTCCGTCACCTTGTTGCACTCGATAAACGCCTCGCCTTTGCTGCTGGTCAGATTGGCCACACGAAACAGTTGCGGCCCGCCGCCGCCACCGCTGCTACCAAACGGGAATACAGCGACCGCATGAACAAGGCCAGAATCGCCAGACCTATGAACCAACGGGAACGGCCCAGCGGCAGCAGAATCCAAAATACCGTTGACTTCTTTGCTTGGCACACCAAACCAGTGAGAACTGTCTGTAATATTCACTTTTACAGCAGAGTGGCCAAAGACAGCAACTTTACCGAAGCCGCCAACACCTATCGGCGTCAATGCCACACCAAACACAATGGACTCGCTCTGGCCAGCATGGGACACAGAAAATCCATAACCTCTTTCAAAAAAAACGTCCACTCCGCTGCCAAGCAGGATGTTGTTCAGTGCCACCACATCAAAGCGAGCAATAGTCGTATTGCCATCATTTCGAACAGTCACATCAAGAGAACTGTTTGCCCTAAGCAGTCCGCGTCCGCTGCGCCGGTCAACGCTGCCCTGGTCCAGCATTTGACTGACCTTTCGCCATGTATGCGAACTGATTTTTACCGCTTTTTTGGACAAGTCTTATATCTCCAATTGGCTGAACGGCTCGAACCTATAAATTCTTTCGACATATACAGCCACAGGAACCTTGATCACCCTATTTGCATTAATAGATTCTCCATACAACGTCCACAGGTAATCCCAGCCATATTTCTGGGATACATGAATGCTGCCGACGTAAAAATTGCTCATATTGGGGCTTCTGGCAAACGTATAGGTGATTTGCCATTTTTTCTGACCATTTATAATAACCTGTGTACCATGAGCACCCTTGAACAAGACCTCGCCAGCAGGGTATTTCCTGAATGTGTTGCTATTGACGGTATAGCTCATGTCAGACAAGAGCTTTCGGTAATCGTCGTCAACCTCAAAATTCGTTTTGTGCTTCTGCTCGGCCCATTCATAGGCACCAATGCCAATATCAACACCATTAACATTCTCGCCATCATAATTGATTGCACCCTGAAAGTTCGGACTGCCGGCAGGGTAGGCCGCAACTGTTGAAAGCGACTGCGTGATCTTCTGAGTGCCACCAGTAGTATCAAATGATACCACAGTGCTCTCATCTGCGACGTTCCAGTAATACCGAACAGTCCCCTTAAAGATATTGCTCTGGCTATTGCCATTTTCAACATGTTCAGTCTCAATCTCAACGTCACGTCGCGGCAGGCCACCGTAGCTTGCATCGCTTTCATTATATAGCTCAGAACCAGCCTCTACTTCGTCAATTGCACCTCTGACAACATAGTGTAGCTCTGCAAATTTGCCTACAGTGTATCGCGCAACAATCCCTTGGCTAACGCTAACAGACATCCTTACACCGTCCCTTCGTTGGCTTCAACGGTTTCGTTGAGCAGGTCGCGTGTGTTCTTTGCAATCTCTTCAACAGCTTTCATTGTGCGCTCTCCGGTAGTATCGCCTTGCGCACCAAATCTGCCGTATCCGCTGAACGAGCCGGCAGCAGTGGCTTTGCCAAGATTCATCGCGGCGGGTTCAATGCCAAGTCTATTCATAAGAAAGTCTTGGAACGAAAGATGCTTTCGTTCGCCGTCAGCATTGCGTTTAGAGCCTCTTCGCAATCCAGCCCGCTCGCCCATTGCTTTTTGAAGCTCCTGCTGGGCAGCCTTGTATGCCTGCTGTGCCTCAAGGTCTTTTTTTCGCCGCTCATCGACCTTCTCCTGGATTTCCTCTCTACTGGCACCAGACTCCTTCATTTTTTTTATTTCTTCAAGCTCTTCATCACTAAGAGCCTTGCGCATCTGCAAGTCAAGCCGCTTCCACTGAAGATTCTCCTGGGCCTTCTGGACACGCTCGTTTGCATCACGCCTGGCATCGGGCTTTTTCTTCTTCTCGGCTTCAGCTTTTTCAACCACAGCATCCATGCCAGCCTTGAGAGAACTAAGCTGATCACGCAGGTCTTTCAGGTGTGCGTCGCGGGCGTCTTTATCCGCCTGCATTTTACGTGCAATTTCATGAAACACCTTCTCGTCTTCATCATAGGAAGCTTTGCTGATTTCTTTAATGAGGCGGTCGTATTCAGACTGCTTGGCAGCCTTGGCCTCTTCGGCAGCCATGATTTTGTCCTCAAGCTCTTTTATTCGGTCATTGCGGTCATTCTCAAGCTGCTTCTTAAATTCCTCCATGAACGTGTCGTCTTTCATGGTCTTTTCAATTTCAGCCTTGGCCTCAAAGAACGCCCTGGCGGGATTAAATTTATGCTCCTGAATTTTCTCCCAGATAATACCGAACGACTTGGCGCTTTTAATGATTTTATCCAGCGCCCAGCCCATCTTCTCGGCCAGAAAATCGGTCATTTTAGCCCAGACTTCTCGAATACCGAGCACCATTTTGTAGAAGCCAACCTTGATGTCTTCCCATGCATTGAAGAAAAACTGGTCCAGCCTAAGCATCACCTGGACAAGCTGACCCTGTAGCATTTGCCATGCGATTTTTGCAGAACCGACAAAATCAGTTATTTTGTCAGCAATGGAGTTAAGCGATTTAGTGAATGCAATCCTGATCCTCAAAGCAAGCATTTGCACGGCCGTTTCAATGCTGCCGCCAGACTTCAGGTATTCTGCGATGTAATCAAAAGTACCAACAAAGCGGTCTTTCAGCCCGCTGACGGTTTCGCCGAGATAATCAATAGCATTTTTGGCCTTGCCGGTGGCCGTCAGGATAACAGCACCAGTGACGGCTATGGCAGCGCCAGCAAGAATAAACGGATTCGCAAGAAGCAGGGCAGCCGCCGACAAGAGCTTCACAGTGCCAATCACAGCCTTCATCGGCATGGCAATAGCAGCAAGGCCCATTCCAATGAGCTTGAACGTAACTCCAATAGCCATGAGACCAGAGGCAGTGGCCAAAAGGCCAGCAACACCGCCGCCGACAACTCGAATGATCTCATTGTTGTTTTTGACCCATTCAATGATTTCGCCATTAACCTCTTTAATTCGCGTAGCAACGAGCGAAATAGGTTTGGCCATGGCATCGCCTATGGCAATGCCAATGCCCTCTACTGAGTTCCTCAGCCGTCTGAATGCACCGCCGATTCCTGAATCCATTTCTTGCGCGGTCTTGCGTGCAATGCCCTGATAATTATCAATAGCATTATTGATGCTGTCGAAATTCGCACTGAGCAGCTTAGCACCACCAGCAACCGCCCTTATGCCGAAGATTTCCTGCATCAAGCTGATTTTCTTGACTTCGGTAACTTTGCTAAGCCCTTTGCCGATGTCAGTCAGAATGTCACCTATCGGCCTTAGATTTCCAGCAGCATCGCCGACATCAACGCCCAATTCAAACTTCAGCTTCTTCAGTACCGATTTCTTCGACATTTGCAACATAATGTTCCTAAGTGTCGTACCAGCCAAGGAGCCACGAATAGCGAACTGAGACATGGTGGCAATTGCCTTGGATGTATCTCTAAGCGACATGCCGAATTCGTAGGCAATTGGCGCAGCATACTTAAAGGCTTCGCCGATGTCGATAACGTTTGCAGCGGACGCGTTTGCGGTAGCCAAGAGAATATCAGCAACGTCAGTCATACGGGACGCTTCGATATTATACGCACGCATCGCGCTGGCTGCGATCTGGGCAGAATCAAACAATGGCGTCTGTGTGCCGCGGGCCAAGTCAAGAATGGCCTGCATGGACTGTTTAATTTCGGCTGGATTGAAACCCAACCGGCCAAGCTCGCCCATTGCCTCTGCAACCTCAGAAGCGGTGTACGAAGTGGTTCTGCCAAGACGCTTGGCCTCTTCGGTCAACATCTCGAAATCTTTGCCAGTCGACTGAGTAACGGCCTTAACAAGCCGCATCTGGTCGTCGAAAGTGGCAAAAACTTTAGTTGACGCTGCGAGCGGAGCGGCTCCAATTAAACCGGCCCGCATTACGCTCATACCGATTTGCTGCACATTGGAACCAAAGTGTTTCAGGCGATTCTCGGCAATCTTCAATGCCTTGGAGAACTTGGAGTTGTCGGCATTAAGCTCAACAAAAGCCTTGCCTGCTCGTATTGCGCCGGCGTTCATCTATCAATTCCTCAAAAAAGCGTTACGCATTACGCTGATGTTTTCTTTGGTAACGCGGATCACACTGTTTGACCTGCAATCAGAGTACGGATTGAATTCGTCAGGCTTGAACCGCCTGCTTCCCTTTGTTCTGTTGCTATTGGCAATCATGCATAGCACATGCGAAGTCTGCGCCCACTGGAATCGGCCACGCCCTTCTGCCATCCAAACCAATTCTCTCAATGTCAAGGGGTCGGGGTTGACTCCGGCAATGCCGGCGAGCTTATAGATGGTTTCCCAAACGCATTCTCGACTTCTGCTTCCAGGTCGAGTTTGCCTATTTCGACTTCCGCCTTTGCCACTGACATCCTGAACACCGACAGTTGCTTCCGTATCGCAGTCGCCCTGTCCGTCCGACCCCTTTTCTGGAAAAAATCCAGCAGTTCCCCGTACAAGGCTTCATGTGCCGCCAGCACAACATCGCCGCACAGAAGTTCTCCGAAATCCACGTCTGTTACACCGCGGTCTGTTGCCTGCGCCATACACAGACAATAAAGCACATCGCACAAGAAAATCTCGTCCGTTGTCAGCCGTGTCAAAAGCGGCGGATTACCAGCTTCGGGTTCGAGAAGGTTTACTTCCAGCAGGTCGCGGACACGTTTTGCCGCACCAATCGTAAGCGTAATCTCCCACTTACGTCCTTCTTTATCCGTAAATTGCTTCATTTTCATCTCCTGTTAGCACATTAGGAAATGCGGCTGCCGCACAAAGCAGCAGCCGCCGCAGATTCAAGCCGTTTTAGCTTCAGCTGCCGGTGCCGCCGTTATACCAGCCGCCCCACGCACTCAGCTTCGCCGTCACGTCAACAACAATGGCCTCTTCCAGAGCCTCATTGCGGCTGAAGTTGGTAATGCTGAAGTTGCCGTACGGACCCTCACTGCCGGCACTATCAGGGTCGCCAGTGAGCACAGCCAACCCGATCTCTGTCCCATTAAGCCAGGCATTCTTGATTGCAGAGAAGCCAGCATCATTTTTCTTCCAGACCATCTGGAACTCAACAGAGCATTCACGCAGAGTGGCGGCTGTCGCACGCCAGCCAGAATTTGCGCGGGTCGTCACATCCGCTTCGCCTGTCTCGTGATTAACGGTCACATCCTTAACGTTGCTCAACTCGGTCATGGATGCGGGATCGAGACTGGACGCATCGGATTCAGCCTCGGTATAGAGAATTTGCGCATCCATACCCAACACATAGCTCTGACTCATTTCTTGTACTCCTTATAAAAAGTTTTTAGCGATTTTAGCATTTCCAAAAAATTATTTTACACTATGCTGCCAAAGCATTCGTAATTGGCCCTTGCCTTTCTCGAATGCAGGCCGCATGAACGGCCTCGCCCTTACCGTCACAGATTTGTATTCAAATTTCTTCTTAGACGTAAACTGCATAGCCTTCGACCTTCCGCCATATTCAAGCACATGCGGCACATTGATGCTTTTGGCATTTGTTCTAACAGGGCCAATAACGACAGATCGCCGACTCGGATCGAGAGAGTAAAAAAGAAACCGCTTTATCAGTCCAAGCCGAGCATAAGGAGGTTTGCCAGGCTTGCTCGTAACACTCTCGGTCATTTTCACGCCGAACCGCGTAACCCACCTACGCTTCGGAGCCTTCTTCATTGACCAGCGTGCAGCATTGCGTACAAATGCACCGAAACGGGCAAAAACATATCGCGTCCTGCTGTCCAAGGCCCGCTGAACGGTAGGCTTGTCGAAGAACAGTTGAGTAACCCTAAACATCGGGCTACCTTTTCTGTCCTTCAGCATCCTGCCAACATTGAATGATACTTTGAACATATTAGAGCCTTCCGCCCCTGAGCCGTCCGCCGCCGCCTGAACTTGTTTCACAATTCGCCCCTGCTTTCATCCGTATGGCCAATGGGCTTGTCGGCACGGGACCGATGCCTGGCTTGAAGACAATATTCGGGTTGGCCGTAATGCTGTGAACGCCTTTTGGCGGGGCGACAGTGCTTGGGTTAGCTACCGCCGTCCACCATTGAGGGGCTTCATTCGCCATGCTCCAATAAACGTTATAATCCAAAATGGACGAGCCGCCCGTGCTATGTCCACCAACATAACCGCTTGCACGAGGGACCAGAATTGAATTGGTTACGTGCGCGATACCTTTTTGAACGCCGATGCAAAAATGCTTCTGGTCAAGCAATGTGCAATTGCGAACGTCAGCATGTGCCCCTTGATCAGGAAAGATGCCTGCGTCGCCGTTGTAGAAATAGGAATTATGCACTGCTACTTGAGAGCCGGCTGCCACTCGCAATGAAAACGTGTACATTGGTCCGGTGGGATGGTCTTGGCCGTTAAAGATGCAGCGTGTAAAAATAACGCAACCACCACCTGCGACCACAACGCCATGCTGCGTGGTTATCTGTGGGTCAAAGAGACAATCCTCAAATACAATGCCGCGAGGAAACGATGCCCCCGTGTACCAGTCGGCGACAATACTTTTGCCCGTCGTACCAAATTTGCAACCGTATGCCTCGAAATACTGAGTGTCTTGGTGCGAGAGATTTAACAGGTCGTATCCCTCCGGCGTACCGTGAATGTAGAAATTGCGTAGCTGGCAAAAATTGGACTGTACAAGTATAAAGTCTGATGTCTGCGCGCTTGCAATTAGTTCGACAGCTTTTGTTGTATCTACACCGTTTGCCAATGAATCATAGGGGCCCTGGTAGTATTGCTGCCCCTTGTCCATGTCGCTGACGCCTGTTTCAGGGTTGAATGATGTGTGGTAGCCAACAACACACAAACGCTTTCCGAGTTCCACGCTTGTACCTGCATTAGCCAGC
>JAQUQK010000081.1 GCA_028716125.1 Thermoplasmatota archaeon
AACACATGCCATCACGCCGTGAACTAGCCAACGCCATCCGCGCCTTGAGCATGGACGCCGTCCAGAAAGCGAACTCGGGCCACCCGGGCGCGCCGATGGGCATGGCGGACATCGCCGAGGTGCTGTGGAACGACTATTTGCGCCACAACCCGGCCAACCCGAAGTGGCCGGACCGCGACCGCTTCGTGCTGTCCAACGGCCACGGCTCGATGCTGCTGTACTCGCTGCTGCACCTCACCGGCTACGACCTGCCGATTGAGGAGCTGGCGCAGTTCCGCCAGCTCCACTCCAAGACCCCCGGCCACCCCGAGTACGGTTACGCGCCGGGCGTGGAGACCACCACCGGCCCGCTCGGGCAGGGCATCACCAACGCGGTCGGCTTCGCCATCGCCGAGCGCGCGCTGGCCGGGCAGTTCAACCGCCCCGGCCACGCCATCGTCGACCACAACACCTACGTCTTCCTCGGCGACGGCTGCCTGATGGAGGGCATCTCGCACGAGGCCTGCTCGCTGGCCGGCTCGATGGGCCTGGGCAAGCTCATCGCGTTCTACGACGACAACAACATTTCGATTGACGGCGAGGTGCGCGGCCACGGCGGCGTGCCCGGCTGGTTCCTGGACAACACCCCGGCCCGCTTCGCGGCCTACGGCTGGCACGTCATCCCCAAGGTGGACGGCCACGACGCCGAGGCGGTCAAGGCGGCGGTCGAGGAGGCCCGCAAGGTCACGGACAAGCCGACGCTGATCTGCTGCCAGACCATCATCGGCTTCGGCTCGCCGAACAAACAGGGCAAGGAGGAGTGCCACGGGGCCGCGCTGGGCGCCGACGAGTGCGCGCTGGTGCGCGAGACGCTGGGCTGGCCCCACGCCCCGTTCGTGATCCCAGAGGAGGTCTACGAGGGCTGGAGCGCGAAGGAGACCGGCGCCAAGTACGAGTCCGACTGGAACGACCGCTTCGAGAACTACCGCGCCGAGTTCCCCGAGCTGGCCGCCGAGTTCGAGCGCCGGATGAGCGGCGAGCTGCCGAAGGACTGGGCCGAGAAGTCCGCCGCGTTCATCAGTGCCGTCGACGCGAAGGCCGAGACCATCGCCAGCCGCAAGGCCTCGCAGAACACGCTGGGCGGCTACGGCCCGCTGCTGCCCGAGCTGATGGGCGGCTCCGCCGACCTGGCCGGCTCCAACCTGACCATCTGGAAGGGCTGCAAGGACGTCAACGCCCCCGGCCACGACGGCAACTACATCTACTACGGCGTGCGCGAGTTCGGCATGTCGGCGATCATGAACGGCATCGCGCTGCACGGCGGCTTCATCCCCTACGGCGCGACCTTCCTGATGTTCTCCGAGTACGCCCGCAACGCGCTGCGCATGGCGGCGCTGATGAAGGCCCCGACCATCTTCGTCTACACCCACGACTCCATCGGCCTCGGCGAGGACGGCCCGACCCACCAGCCGGTGGAGCAGACCGCCACGCTGCGCCTGATCCCGAACATGCGGGTGTGGCGCCCGGCCGACGCGGTGGAGTCCGCGGTGTGCTGGAAGGCCGCCATCGAGCGCAAGGACGGCCCGTCCACGCTGATCTTCTCGCGCCAGAACCTGCCGCACCTGCCCCGCGACGCCGGGCAGATCGCCGCGATTGAGAAGGGCGGCTACGTCCTCAGCGGCGGCGAGGGCACCCCGGACGCGATCATCATCGCCACCGGCTCCGAGGTCGAGCTGGCGGTCAAGGCCGCCGAGGCGCTGGCCGCGAAGGGCAAGAAAATCCGCGTGGTGTCGATGCCCTCGACCAACGTGTTCGACGCGCAGGACGCCGCCTACCGTGAGTCCGTGCTGCCCGCCGCCGTCGCCAAGCGCGTCGCGGTCGAGGCGGGCGTGACCGACGGCTGGTGGAAGTACGTCGGAAGCGCGGGGAAAGTGGTCGGCCTCGACCGCTTCGGCGAGTCCGCCCCGGCGGGCAAGCTGTTCAAGGAGTTCGGCTTCACGCCGGAGAACGTCGCGGCGGCGGTGGAGTCGATTCTCTGATCCCGCGTTATTGAACGGTCGCCCCTGACATAAAGGGCGCGAAAAAGCCCGACGGTTTAGGCCGTCGGGCTTTTTTGTGGGCGGAAAATGTCGGTAGACGCAAAAAAGCCGGACGGTTTGCGCCTGAAAAGTTGGAATTGTAGGATGTGGTGAGCGCAGCGAACCGCATCCATCGGGGACGCGAGCGGTGCGGTTCGTTCCTCACCGCACCCGGCCCTTGACAAAATATACCAAAGCGGTATAAAATACTCACTTTGTAACAACATTCTTGGAGCAAAATATGCCAAAAGCCAATGCCTTCGCGCCAACGTTGCTTGTTACAGCTTTCGCTTATCTTAAGATGACCGCTGATAGCGGCCATAGCGTTATGTCTGACAGTTTACGCCGCGCTTGAACACTGTATCCGGCAAGCCAATACCTTTTCAGGCCAAAATAGCAAGTTCGTGGAACGTTCCTGCGCCAGCCGTGTTTTACAGTTTTCCAACAACATCCACATGCCGGTGATCTCGCTACTCGCCGAGGTTGCATTAACCCTCTGCGCTTACTACCAGAATTTCTCCGCCCTGTCCAGCAAGCCCGATGCTGTTCCCTATGTTAATTCAGGATAGGAATGTGGAATAACGGGGTTGTGGATTGGGCAAAGCCCTTCTTCTTGTCTGACTTGAACCGTTAATCTTGGAAATCATGCAAAAATTTATTTACTCAAAAACCATTTCTGTGTAAAACATCCCATAGAGACAATTTTTTATGCGTATCATATCGAAACCTATTCTGAAAGATTTCTGGACTAAACATCCTGATGCCGAAAAACCGTTGCAAGTATGGTATAAAACAATAAAAAGCAGAGATTTTTTAGATTTAAAAGACCTGAAATATACTTTCAAAACCGCTGATCGTGTGGACGGCCTGACGGTGTTCAACATCGGCGGCAACAAATATCGGCTGATTGCGTCCATCCACTACAACCGGAAAAAAGTGTTCATTCGGTCGGTTCTGACCCATCCAGAATATGACCGAGGAAACTGGAAACAACAAACATGACCATGCCCAACACAAACACCCCACAGCCACAGGCGATCCTGCGGGCATGGATGCCCTTCAAGGAAGCAGTTGGCGTGACGAGAATCCGCGGCGAAGCCGACTACGCGCAGATCTGCGCGACAGTGCAAGCTTTGCTGGATGAAATTGGCGACAACGAGGCCCACCCTCTGGCCGACGTGCTCGACTATTTGTCTGACCAAATGCAGTCGTATGAGGACGAACACTATCCCATCCCTGATGCCGAGCCCCGCGAAGTACTGCGCTTTCTGATGGATCAGCACGGGCTGAAGCAAGAAGACCTCGCCGACTGCGCTCCGCAAAGCCGGATATCCGACATACTCAACGGCAGGCGTTCGGTCAGCAAGGAGATTGCCAAGAAGCTGGCCCGGCGTTTCAACGTCGGCGCGGATATGTTTCTTTGAGTTGGAAGGTTATCCGCGCCGTTTTTGATTTTGCCATGACTCTCCTCCGCTCCTTCAAAATCCGCTGCTACCCGACCACCGACCAGCGCCGCCAGCCTTGTAGGGTGCGCACCGCGCACCTTTTCCAATCTTCGGCATTCGTAAGGTGCGCGGTGCGCACCCTACCGGGCTTGCCTTGCTGGGCGTGGCTTGGCCGCGCAGGGCCATAGGAGGCGCTGAGGAACGAAGCGCATCAATCGCGAACGATGCACCTCCTTCGTCGGCACATCCTATGGGCCTATGGCTATCGGGCTTTTTATCGGGTCGTTAGGCAAGTTCGGGCATCCGAGGCCAAAGTTATCCACAGGCCGACGGTTCTGATATTTCAAAACCTTCATCTGATTTCCGATAATTCGCAGCAAAAAAACAACATAAAACATATTAAAAATCAATTGTTTAAATCATAAATGTCACGACAGATTGGGGCGCTACTCACGACAGTTCGGGGAGGTTTCACACGACAGATTGGGGAGACTTAAAACGACAGTTTGGGGGGGTACTCACGACAGATTGGAGGGGCTGTGGATGAAAACTGTGGATAAAAATCGAGGCGGAATATAGCGGATGTTGCACGACACATGACTAACTGATAAAGTCGTTAATCATGAACGCCGTTCCATCCAACACAAGTGAGTCTTCCAATGCAGGTTTCAAAGCCCCAAACTAAAACGTTGAACCAACGCCAAACCGAGGCGCACATTGTGAAACCTGCCGAACTTATCGACATTCGTGAAATATCGGACGGCCTGACTTTGGTCGACAAGCGAATCTACAACCTGTTGCTTGCAAACGCCTGGGACAACATCAGAGAGCCAGTGCTTCATCCAATCCGGCTGCATGAATTGCGCTCAAGCAATCAAGACAACGCACGGCCACGGGATAGCCTGCGGCGTCTTATGAAAGCGGTGATTGCGTTCGACGTGGTGGAGGACGGCATTAAGCGCGAAGTGCTGACCCAGCTTTTAGGGCCGTGTAAGCTGGATCAAAACCCGCAAGGCTTGGCTTATTACACGTTCCCGGAGCCGATACGGGTCGCGCTGGAACATTCGTCTGTGTTCGCACGGCTACGGCGGGATTTGCTGTGCCAGTTCCGCAGCAAGTACGCCTTAAGCCTGTATGAAATGGTGCAAAAGCGGGTGAATTTGTCATTCAAGACCAGCGATGATTTCACCATTGAGGAATTGCGGCAAAAGCTCGGCGTGGAAAAAGGGAAATATCAAAAACTCTGTGACCTGCAAACGCGCGTTTTGAAACCCGCTGTCGCTGAGGTCAACGGGCTTTCGGATGTCACTTGCTCGATTGAATCAATCCTAGAGGATCGCAAGGCAGTCGGCTTACGTCTTACATGGCGGAAGAAGACCACCGACGAAACAGTGAAGAATGCACAAACACCGCCAAAGCCCGTTGCGGACAAAGCGGCGCGGTCGGCCGGCCCGGTTCTGCGGATCGTCGGGAACGCCACCGGGGCGGAAGAAACCCCTAAACCCACAAAGCGGTTGCGCGAACTGAACACACGCGAATGCGAGCAGCTTAAAAAGACGTTTTTCGGTTACGACATTTACTACTTTTACACGGAATTCCAGGACTGGCTGGAGAGAACCGGCGGGGAAATCCCCAAAAACCCGGCGGCGGCTTTCACCAACTGGCTGAAGAACTATTACAAGATCACCGGGCCGCGCCAGGGATAACGCGGTAAGCCTTGTAGGGTGCGCACCGCGCACATTTTCCAATCTTCGGCATTCTACCGGGCTACCGGGCTAGGCCGTCTTAATCACCGGATCGGGCGCAAAAAGGAAATGGTTCGGCAAACGTCACCTCCCAGTTCGAGGAGTTGCCGCGTTGCTTCATAATGATGTGGTAATAGCTGGTATGCGCGCCGTCGCCAACCTTCGCGCACATGATTTCCAACAAGCCCCTGCTTAGGTCGGCTTTTGTATTGTCAGGGCTGTCCGACCCGGACAAGCATGCGCTTATGTCGATGCTGTCGAAGGCGGCATGGTTGGTTCCCGGCGTTACGATGGCGCGGCCCCTGCTGACCAGGATGTCTGTCGCCGCCGTGGTCGCAAGGGTAGTTGGGCAGCCAGCGGGCAATGCCTCGGTTGGCAACACCGGGTATGCTTTTAACTGGTTTCCCGCCAGAACGAAAACCACACCGTCTTTCACCGCCATGGGATCCGCCCATGCCAGCGATGAAGCCAACAGGCCGGACGCGAAGGCAGCCTTGCCGATAGTTTTGAGCATCATGTTATAGCCTCTTATTTACGACGTTGGGGAAAAGCGGGGGAAGATTCGGCCATGTAGCCTTGTAGGCTGCGCAAGCCCGTATTTCTCGCCATCAATTCAGAAAACCACATGGCATTGGTCATATTCTTCGCAGCGGACGGTCACGTTATTGCTGTTTCGACACTGCAACTCGTACGTTTGCCTTCTCTCCCCCTGTTTAACGAGCCTCGCCGACCCCGCGTAATAACATCCCCCTTCACGCGCCGCAATGCCAATGGCCGACTTTTCCATGTTGTATGGCGCGTAGGTTTCTGTATGGCCGTCAACTTGATGGCCTTGGTAAATATTTGTGTCCCTATCGTTGACATAGTAGATGCTGCTGTCCGACGACACGATGTTCTCCCCGTCCAACAGCGACGCATTGACGAGAATTTCAGCAATTCCCGGAGAAAATAGTAAAAACAAGATCGGACGATGGTTTTAGCTTAAACGAGAGACATCTCTATCGCTAGACCAAAACCATTCCTCCGCAATCTCGGTTAAGGCGGCGCGAAGGATTCAATAATCATCTGAATACGCTGAAAATACCAGAGACAACACGGAACTGGAAATCTTACTATGTGGTATCCAGCACAAGCATGGAAGCCATATGCCCTTTGCCAATTGCTTGCCATAAAATCTCCCATGAAGGGATTAAATAACCCAAGAACAAAGTTCTCAGCTTCTCCCAAAACGATGCCTTGGTGCGCCTCGCCCGCACAGCCTGCCGAAACAACTCGCACCCCAAGGCTTGGATCTGGTCTATCAGAAAAGCCAGCATCGTCAAATATCCAAAGTCCGTGGCAAGATATTTCTCGCCATGGCCATAATTATGCTCCAGGTGATAACCCTGGCTCTTCAGCGTGTTAAAAGTCTCGTTTTCTATTTTCCAGCGTGCCCGGCCTCCGCGCATGACGGCTTCGACATTGCCTTGATGCAGATGGAAATCCGTTACCCAGGTGAAGACGGTCTCGCGGTTTCCGTCATGTTCCCAATATTCAAGAAAGTTAACCTGTATATCGGGGTGGCTGGCATTCAAACCCAGTCCGTTGACAAACCGGTATCCATGGATCACGCCGGCCTTGTCCGCCGTCTCAAATTCCCCGGCCACGCCTTGGCGCATGGCCTCATCGAAATCTTTAAACAATGCCCCGTGGTCGCCCGGCTTGACCCCGAGAATATAGCGAAACCCCAATTCCTTCAATAGCTTAATGTGTGGCCCATTGCTCGACAAACTATCCTCAACGATTATCGGACGCAGATGCTGATACTGTTCCTTGATCCGCTTCAACAGTCTTTTGGCGGCATTGCGCTCGCAATCGTTCTTCGTCTGCCCGTCGCCTTTGGTGATCGCCTCCGGGGCGAGCGGGATGACTTCGGGACGATCCGGGTGGACGACCACCGCCCCCAGCAATTGGTGGTAATATTGCACGGCGCCATTGCCCTGTGTTTTCACGCAGCAATGGGGACAGGAAACCTTGCCGGAACAAAAATGCCCCGTGCCATCCAAGGGAACCAGGTGATACCCCCCAAGATACTCATACTCCTTGAACACATTTTGGCGCTCCGCGACGCGATGCAGGGCCGTGAACGCCGGCTCCAAGTGAACCGGGCTCACGCCATCGACAATGCTCCGCATCTGGGTGTCGGAAGGCGCCAAGCTAACGCCGTACAAGGTTTCAAGATTATGCCGGACGACCGGCTCGTTTTTCTGTTCGTCGAACCGCAACAGCGACGAATACTTCAGGCCAAACATCGCCAAAGCCGACATCAAGGTGTCCGGAATGGTATAAACCTCGCCGCCGCCGCGATGTTCTGGTATCCTTGAAAATTCCTTGCGAACACACTGTAATAACGACGGTGCCGACAACAGCGAGGAAGACGGTTCAGCTTTGGCTATGGGTTTCACTTTGCTTTCTGAAGTTAGATAACCTTTATTTTAAATATCGTACACCGATTTAACACGGTTTTCATGTCAGTCCGGCATGTCGGCTTACGTCATTGATTTGCATGGGGATTTTTTTAGGGCGGGAATTGCTG
>JAQUQK010000082.1 GCA_028716125.1 Thermoplasmatota archaeon
TTCCAGTCCGGCAACTCGTGGCTTCAAGCAATGCAAATCTTAAAGATGCGCGGCACCGCCCACGACAGGGAGATGCGCCCGTATAAAATCACGGACAAGGGCATAGTGGTCTATCCGACCGAGAACGTGTTCGGGGGACGCTGATGTATGGAAGGGGCGCCAAGCGCATCAGTTTTTTCTCTTCGTCCGCATTATCTGCTTTTCAGTTTTGCCTGGAGTGAGTGAATGGACCTGATACAGCTTGAAAACGTCACGATGGCGCTGGCGCTTGTATTCTATGTAATTGCGATGCTGACCTGGCTTTGGAACCGCAAGAGGATACGCATAGGCTGGCTGCTCTGGTCTAATATGGGGGCAACGCTGGTTTTTGGGATAATGCTCGTCGTTGCCGTGGTTCTCAGCGCGACGGGCATGCCGGAGATTTACTGGGTCGGCCTGACGCTGTTCATATTGATGGTCGCCGTAATGTATATGGGAACCTCGTTCTTCGCGGCACGGTTCTTTAGAACTTCCACTTACTCTATACTGCCTCTCACTATCTTCAAGGCGACGCGGGAGAAACTCGTCTCAATGTACGGCGAAAACCCGGCGGCGCAAATCCTTTATGCGATGGGAAAGGAGATAGGCGCGCAGGAGGGCAGGGCATACATCAAAAACGGGATAATGGACGAGAATTTTGTCAATAGGCGAGGCGTAGGGTCGATACTAGGCTTTCTTGGATTCGGAAAGCTGAAAGTCCTGTCCTTCAATCCGCGGGCCGGCGCAGAACTTGCGCTCTACGATCCGCTGGAATGGTATAAAATGGGCGAAAAAGGCGAAATGAATGGCGGGGACATGACAAGGGGCTTTCTTGCAGGGCTTGGCTCGGTTGTCTATTCAGATATGACGTGCGAGGCCGTGGAAAAGAGGCGGGTTTCGGGCAAGGGCGCGCCAATGTGCGAATACGCTTTGAGCTGGTATCCAAAGCTCAAGCCGGGGGAAATCCATAAAGCCAATGTCGTAACGGAGGAATTTGCATGAACGTGATGATAACGACGGACATACTGCTTATTGTGGCCGGCGCGCTGTTTGCGCTTGTAACTATTGTGGTCGTTTCATTAAGGAATCGGCTAAAGGTCGCGGTTCTCGTCTGGTCATGGCTTGCGTTTTGCTCCATGCTGGCTATCATGTTAATCGCATCTGGAGCGATCGGCCTCCTTTATCCTGCTGCTAGTACGGAGGCGGACACGGCGTGGCTCATCCTGGGGATTATATTATGCATTGTGGGCGTCTTTTCGCTGGGCATGATGATAGTAATGAAGGTGTTTTTGCGGAGCAGCGGTTCCTATGGGATGCTGCCGTTAAGCCTGCTCCCGTCCACTGACCGGCGGATAACGTCCATGTACGGAAACGCGGCGGCAGGGCACACTCTCTACGCAATTGGCAAGGAAGTCGGAGAAAGGGAATTCTCGAATTATGCAAAAATGAGCATCCTGAAAGGGCAAAAGATGGGATGGGTCATATCATTAGTTCTGAATCTGATGGGGCTATGCGATGCGCGCATAACGGACTATAAGAAAAGGGACGGTTTCGCGGCTTATGTCAAGGGTTCGCCTGAGGCAGTTCTAGCGAAGGGCGAGCGGAAAAAGAGCGCGCCGTCGTGCCATCTGTTGAGAGGAGTTCTTGCAGGATTCGCAAGCGCCGTTTACGATGACATGTATGCCGAATGCACCGAAACGGTGTGCGTGTCCGAAGGAAGCGATATTTGCGAGTTTCACGTCCGGTGGTTCGAAAAATTGAAGCAAAGCGAACTCCGCGAGGAAATCAAAGGGGGGAGCTAGGCTATGGCACTCAATAGGCTGGATAAGCTTGTGAAGGGCGGCATACCAAAAAACACGCTTGTGCTGCTGGAGGGGCCCCCGGGATCCGGCAAGACGACGCTGTGCGGCCAGATTTTAAAAGACGCGCTCGAGAACGGGACGAGGTGCGTATTCGTCACTACGGACAGTTCGCCGTCGCAAGTGCTGGACCGCATGGCAATATACGGCTGGGACATGAAGGCGCATGCCGAGAAAGGAAACATTCAATTCGTGGATTGCTATTCGTGGCGCATGGGCGAAAGCGATGCCGTTCCCAATACGCTCCGGGTGGGAAATATCGGGGATTTGTCAGACCTCTCCATAAAGATTAGCGAGGCGCTGAATGCCCTCGGCGAAGGCGGCGTCGTAGTATTCGATACGCCGTCCACGTTAATGCTTCATTCCCCTCCGCAGGCGATATTGAAGTTCCTTGAAGTTTCCTTTGCAAAACTGAAATCCAGGAAGGCAACGCTTTTCGTGACTGTGGAAAAGGGAGTTCACGACGAGCAGTTCGCCGCGACCCTGAAATACATGGTGGACGGCGTCATAGAATTGAAGCTGGACGAGGAGAAGGGCGCGCTTTCCAACTTCCTGCGCATATTCACGCTAAAGACGGCGACGTCATACGAGCGGAACTGGAACAAAGTCTTGCTTATGCCGGAAGGCCTCGTCATAGGCGGTTGAATGATTGCCGAAAAACTGCTGGGAGCAAAGAATTTTCCCCCGGGAACAATCGTTATTTCAGGCAAGACAGGAGCCGGAAAGACGATGCTGGCGTTAAGCATCATGTGCGAAACAATCTTAGAAGGCGGAAATGCCGCAATGATAACGACAGACGCTCCGCCGGATAAACTGATTGAAACGTGCAAATCCATCGGATTTGACGCCGCGGGGCCATTGCAGAACGGAACGCTGCACTTCCTGGACTGTTATTCCTGGCGCGTGGGAATGAGCGGGCAAAAGGAACGCACCGGCATTGAGTCTGTCGGCGGAATGGACAACCTGAACGCGCTGGCAATCAAGGTCGAGGAACTGCTCAAAACAAAACCGAGAGTCGTCGTATTCGATTCGGTTTCAACGCTTAACCTGCATTCCGAGGAAAAACCGGTCTTGAGGTTCCTGGAAGTCTTTTCCGGGCGGATAAGGGATATTGGTTCAACCGCAATCATTATCGTGGAGTTGGGCGTTCAGTCTAACGGTTTTGAAACTATCTTGAATTCGACAAGCGATGGCCGTATCGAAACTAAACTGGATGAAGGAAGCGGCGAGCTTGTCTGCTGCTTGCGCGTGGCCGCGATGGGAAACACTCGCCACTCGACGAAATGGACGCGGTTTGAGATAACGGACAAGGGAATAGAATTCAAAGAACCTGACTTTCCTGCCCCGCCATTGCCGGCGTTTTTCTCGCGCTAACTATGACAATTGCCTGGATTGCTTGACAATATAACTTATATAACTTCAAAGGATTCAGACACATAATATTGAGAATTGTGATTTTATGAGTTCAGTAGATTCAATGGTCGGAAAGGCCATGGAGCGCGCCGGCGCGAAAGCTGGGCCAATCGCAAAGACACAGGACGATGAATCCATAGAAACGGTCCTCAAATCGCTTAAAACCAACATAAAAGTCATCGGCTGCGGAGGCGCAGGCAACAACACCATAAATCGCATCGCCGAAGACGGCATCATGGGCGCAGAACTTTACGCAGTAAATACTGATGCCCAGCATCTTCTTAACATAAATGCAGACAGGAAAATACTGATTGGAAGGAACATCACCCGCGGGCTTGGCGCAGGGGCGCTTCCGCAGGTTGGCGAGCGCGCCGCCCTTGAAAACGAGATTGAGCTTAAAAGCGCGATGAAAGGAACGGATCTTGCTTTTATAACGTGCGGCCTTGGCGGCGGAACAGGGACTGGAAGCGCACCGGTCGTCGCGAAGGCTGCAAAGGACAATGGCGCTCTCGCAATTGCAATAGTCACGCTGCCATTCAAGGTTGAGGGCACAGTAAGACGCGAAAACGCAGAAGCCGGCCTTTCGCGCCTCAAAAACGTCGCGGATACAGTCATTGTGATTCCAAACGACAAGCTCCTGGAACTTGCCCCGCGTCTCCCACTTAACGCGGCATTCAAGGTCGCGGATGAAATATTGATGAATGCGATAAAGGGCATTGCAGAAATGATAACAAAGCCGGGGCTTGTGAATCTTGACTTTAACGACCTGCGCACCATAATGAAGCAGGGCGGGGTCGCAATGATTGGCCTTGGCGAATCGGATAAAGTGGACCGATCCACAGAAGCGGTGCTTTTCGCGCTGAACTCTCCTTTGCTTGATGCGGACGTGAGCAATGCAAACGGGGCGCTTGTAAACGTGGTCGGTGGAAACGACATGTCGCTTAAAGAAGCGGAAAGCGTAGTCGAGGAAGTCTACAGCAGGATAAGCAAGAACGCGAGGATAATCTGGGGCGCCACCGTCGATCCGTCAATGGGAAGACTCCTTCGCGTCATGACTGTCATAGTGGGCGTAAAGTCCTCGCAGATAATGGGGCCAAAGCAGCCAACGTATGCGCCTGTAAAGAGCAGGAACGGCCAAGGTTTTGACATAATAGTCTAAAGTTTAAACAAGGTGTTGAGATGGGAATAGTAGAGAAATCGTGGGAAACGCAAAGAAAGCTTAACGAAAAGATCGCCAACATGGGCTCCGGCAAGTACGGGCGCGTCCTTAAGATGGCAACAAAGCCCGAGAAGGACGAATATTACAGGTCGTGCCTGATAACCGGACTTGGCATACTGCTGATAGGTTGCATCGGGTTCCTTATCTGGCTTACGTTTAAGCTCACCAATCTAAGCTGATTTTTTTTCTTTTTGGTTTCTAATTTCCGGCTTGTATTTTTGCCTCAATTTTTGGCTTTCGCTTTTCGTCGAATGACGAATCGGCAATCGTTACATTTATAACAAATCCAGGAATACCGCATCCGATGGCATGGAATGCGGAATAGTTTCATACGGAGCATACATACCCAGACATAGGATTTCCGTCAAGGAAATCGCAAGAATATGGAACGAGGATGGCGATGGCCTCTCGAAGGGACTTAACGTCATCGAGAAGTCCATACCGGGTTTTGACGAAGATACCGCAACGATTTCAGTGGCAGCGGCGCGAAACGCGCTTGTGCGATGCTCGGTCAATCCGAAAGACATTGGCGCAGTCTATGTCGGCTCCGAAAGCCATCCTTATGCAGTAAAGCCAACTGGCACAATTCTTGCAGAGGCGATTGGCGCCACGCCGAACAGCATGGTCGCAGACCTCGAATTTGCCTGCAAGGCAGGAACAGCGGGAATGCAAATGTGCATGGGTCTTGTAAAGTCTGGAATGATAAAATATGGCCTTGCGGTAGGCGCAGACACTTCACAGGGCGCACCCATGGACCCGCTGGAATACACGGCAAGCGCAGGCGGGGCGGCATTCATTATCGGCGCCGAGAACGTCATAGCGAAAATCAACAAGACGCTTTCATTTACAACCGACACACCGGACTTCTGGCGCAGGGAAGGCCAGACATACCCCCGCCACGGCGGAAGATTCACCGGGGAACCTGCATATTTCAGGCACATAACGTCGTGCGCAAAGATGCTTTTTGAAGCAGCGGGAACAAAACCAACAGATTACCAATATGCGATTTTCCACCAGCCCAATGGCGCTTTCCCAAGCAAAGTCGGAAAGACACTTGGATTTACCCCGGAACAGCTTAAGCCAGGGCTTATCGTCCCGTATATCGGCAACACATATTCGGGCGCAGTTCCAGTGGGACTTTCGGCAGTTCTTGATGTTGCAAATCCCGGCGAGCGCATCTTCGTTGTAAGCTACGGCTCGGGCGCAGGCTCGGACGGATTTGACATTACTGTGACGGATGAAATTCTCAAACTGAGGCGCGACGCCGCACCTTCAGTAAAGCAATACGTTGACCGCAAGAAAAACGTGGATTACGCAATTTATGCCAAGATGCGCGGAAAGATAAGGATGGCAGGTGAATAAGATGAGGGACGTTGCAGTCATCGGCGTCGGAATGACCAAGTTCGGCGAGCTCTGGGAGCAGTCGCTTCGCGACCTAATAACAGAGGCGGGAATGAAGGCCATTGCTGATGCAAATTTAAGCGGAAGCGACATTGACGGCGCATACGTCGGAACGATGTCTGCTGGAAAATTTGTCGGGCAGGAGCATATTGCCCCGCTTGTAGTTGACATGGCAGGACTTTCCAATACACATATTCCGGCAGTAAGGGTTGAAGCAGGAGATGCATCAGGAAGCGTCGCTTTCCGCGAGGCATACCTTGCTGTCGCTTCAGGGGCGCACGAGCTTGTAATTGCGGGCGGCGTCGAGAAGATGACCGACGTAAGTTCCTCGCAGATGGTAAACATTCAGTCAACTTCATGCGATCAGGAATGGGAAGCGTTCTTTGGCGCCAGCATGTCGTCGCTCTACGGAATGATGGCAAGGGCGCACATGCACAGGTATGGAACAACGCGCGAGCAACTTGCGGCGGTTGCAGTGAAAAACCATGCAAACGGCGTTCTGAACCCGAATGCAAGATTCAAGTTCCCGATAAAGCCCGAAGACGTCCTCAAGGCAGGAATGGTTGCAGACCCATTGACAACATATGATTGCGCTCCCGCTTCGGATGGCGCGGCGGCAGTCATACTCTGCTCGATGGAGCGCGCACGCAAATTCACTGACAAGCCGATACGAATCGCGGCATCGGTACAGGCAAGCGACACGATAGCACTTCACGATCGCAGGGATATTTGCACGATGGACTCCGTGGTTCTTGCGGCAAAGAAAGCATACGCGCAGGCAGGAATAACCGCCGAAAAAGTGAACCTTGCCGAAGTCCACGACGCATACACAATCGGTGAAATAATGGCGATTGAGGATTTGGGATTCGCCGAAAAAGGAAAGGGAGGAATCGCGGCCGCGTCGGGAGAAACTGCGCTTACAGGCAGGATTCCGATTAACACTTCCGGCGGAATGAAGGCGCGCGGACACCCCCTTGGTGCAACCGGCATTGCGCAGATAATTGAAATCGTAGACCAACTCAAGGGACGCGCAGGCGGAAGACAAGTAAAAGACGCAAAGTTCGGACTTGCCCAGAGCGTCGGAGGCACTGGCGCGACTGCCGTCGTGAACATACTCGAAGGAGGTTTGTAAATGACAGTTCCAAGATTCTGGCGCGAAATACCTCAGAGATACAACCTTATCGGAAGCAAGTGCGGCTCATGCGGGACAGTTGATTTCCCGCCGCGCACAATATGCCCGCACTGCAGAAGAAAAAGCATTGGCAAAATGGAAGATATCAAGCTTTCCGGCAAGGGCGAGATAGTTTCGTATTCAATCGTCCGCGAAGCGCCCGAAGGCTTTGAGATCCAGGTGCCTTATGCGATGGCTCTGATAAAGCTGGACGATGGCCCGACGCTCACGGCGCAGATTGTCGATTGCGAGCTTGAAGAAGTAAAGATTGGCGCAAGAGTAGAAGCAGTCTTCCGCAGGATTCAGGAAGAAAGCAAGAGCGGCGTGATATACTACGGCTATAAATTCCAGCTTGCGATGCCGCAGGTGAAGTGAGGCTCTTAAATGGCGGAAGACGTGAAAAAGACGCTAGTGCAAAGAATCGGCGGGGAAGTCGTTTCCTCGGATGCGCCAAACAAGACGATCAAGAAATGGATTGAGATATTCGGCGTCACTTCGTCGGAGCTGGCGCACGAAATGGGCGTCACGCCTTCAGTCGTCTGCGATTACGAGAGGGGGCGAAGGCCGTCGCCTCGAATAGAAACCATCCGTAGGTTCGCGGAAGCGCTTGTCTCCCTTGACGAGAAGCGCGGAGGCGCAACAATCAAAAAATATTCCTCGATGAAAAGCGACGAAGAGGATGCGCTAATAACCCGCGAATTTTCAGAACCGGTGAGCATATC
>JAQUQK010000083.1:0-4588 GCA_028716125.1 Thermoplasmatota archaeon
TTTTTCAGGTGGGCGGCGCTAAAGGTGGCGCTCCTGGCAAACGGCAGCGGGCTTCGACTTTATTTCTACATAACTCTGCTTACGGCGGTTGTAAGCATTCTCTTTGCAAACGACAGCGCAGTGCTGATACTTACGCCGATTGTCCTTGAGATAATCGTTCTGCTTGGAATCGATGGCAAAAGCAGGATCGCATATCTTTTCGGCGCGGGGCTAGTTGCAGATACGGCCGCGATGCCGCTCATTACCAGCAATCCAGTAAACATCGTCAGCGCCGACTTCTTCCATTACACTTTCATAGACCACCTGAAGTTCATGGCGCCGGTTGCTATTGTGACAATAATCCTGAGCATTCTTGTCGTGTATCTGTTTTTCAGGAAGGACGTGCGTATCTCGTACTCACCAGACGTCCTGCGCAAACTGATGAGCGGGGGGCAGCTGATTTCCAGCCGGAACCTTCGCGTCAGCGCTGTTGTGCTTGTCTTGATTGATGTTGGATACGTCGTAGCGTCACTCAACAGGATTCCTGTTTCGCTCGTGATATGCTCCGGGGCGTTCTTCCTGCTTGGGTTCTACTCAATGACGGCGGCGCCTTTGGAAGGCGGTGTGGGTACTGGAAGGGTTGCGCGCGCCGGAAAAATTCTCAAATCCGTGAACTGGGATATTCTTGTTTTCATGATTGGAATTTTCCTGGTGGTGCAGGGGCTGCGGCATGCCGGAGCTGTCGATGCCCTTGCTTCGCTCTTCAGGTGGTCGATCTCCCTCCCTTCCGCACTTTCTACACTCGTGCCTGCGCTCGTAGTGACCATTGGCGCGAGCGCAATGAACAACTGGCCGATGACCATGATGGGGCTGCTTTCGATACAATCCGTTGCTGGTGTTCTTCCTGCGTCAGATTTCACGAATCTCGTTTTCTCAAACGTAATCGGCAACAACCTGGGGCCGCATTTCTTCCCTCTCGGCTCGCTTGCGATTTTGATGTGGCTTGGGGTTATGCGCAGCAAGGGGCTCAAGGTTAGATTGATAGATTACCTGAAGGTCGGCTCGGTGCTTTCGATAATTGAGGTCGCCGCGGCTTCCCTTATTTTATGGATTGAAATATACGGCCTTGGAATGGTTTTGAAATAGCGCGTTCCTTGAGCAAGTGAAAATAAAAATCAAAAATCCCACCGAGAGGGAAAAGAGTGAAAGAAGGTTTTCGCGCTTATGCCTTCTTCAAATACGGGAGGCCGGTGCGCTTGTTGATGCCGACGACGTATCCTGCCGGCAGGTCGCACTTGCTTCCGCTCTTGGGCTTCTTCTTGCTGAAGAAATATATGACCTGATCGCGTCCGCCCTTCAGCTTGACCTTCCTCGTATAGAGTTCATATCCGTTCTTTTCGTACACCATAGGTGTCACCACCCCTGCTATACAGATACAGCATTTAAGCGTTTCTCCTGTAAGATGGATACATTTATCTCTGCGGGTGGGATCGCTGCGGCATGCGGCTTGCGCTGTGACTGGGCCGTGAAAATTTTGCGATATAGGAAGCGTTTTGAAAAATGATAAAAAATAAAGGATACGGGCGAAACTACTGCTGCTTGACAAGAAGAACGCGCAGTATGTCCGCCGTGTCCTCTCCTTTGTCGGAGATCGTTTCGACGCTTGCGATTATGTCGTGGAGGAGGATCAACATGGATGGGCTGAGGTTCTTGTTGTGAATTGTTGTTGCAAATAGGTCTTTTTCTATATCGTCGCACTCTTCTTCCAAGAACTCGACTTCGTTGCAAAGCGCCAGAACGCTCTTTGGATCCGCAACCATCGCGGAAACGGCTTCCTTTGTTTTCAATATGCACCTGAGCGTGACGTTCGTCTGGGTGTGGAGCTTTTGCGCTATGTCTCCTGGAATCTTTTCATCTATCAGAGAGTAGAGTTTTCCCGCGTCGTTTGCCCAGTCCGCTATGTCGTCTATCATCTCTATGAGGTGGGTCAGGTCTTCGCGGTCTGTTGGAGCCATCACGCCGCTTGAAAGGAAGTCGAAAAGCGCGCGGCGAATGTTGTCCGCCTCGTGTTCCTTTTCGCGGACCGTGTGTATCATCGTTTTTGCTTCGTCCGTCTTTCCGTCGAAAAGCAGGTTCACTGCATCGTCGAGCGCCTGCACCGTCTCGCACACTTTGTCCATGTGGCTTCTGGCCTTCTCGAGCGCTTCCTTTTCTTCTTTTCTTCCAAACCAGTCCAAGATGTTTCTATTTCTTACCATTATATCACCCTAAATTACGCGCCCACTATTCCAAGCAACATTATTGTTTTCAATATTATAAATGAGACTCCCGCAGAGATGAATGGGGTTCCTACGCATGCCAGTGCGATGTCCCTGAGGATTTTTCCGTTGACTCCCTTGACTCCGTGCCAGAGCCCTACGCCAGCAACTGCACCAACGATTGAATGCGAGGTCGATACCGGCATCCCGAAAATCGTGTATATTGTCACATTCAGTGCCGAGGCCAGCTGCGCTACTATCGCCATGATTGGGAGGAGGTTTGTTATTCCAAATCCCATTGTTTCTATGACTCGCCTGCCGAATGTCACAATTCCAATTAATATTGCGATTGCCCCAAAGAATGCGGCGATCTGTGTTGTTATGGTTGTGCCGAAGAACGAGACCCCCGTTCCAGCGATTATGCCGGTTGCATTTGCCACGTCATTTGCGCCCCAGCTAAAGGCAAGATATGCTGTTGTCGCAAGAAGGATGTATCTGGTAAACTTGCCCTCGTATTTTTCTGGCACCAGCCTCTTGAACAGCCATTCCAGCGGCTTGTAGAGGACGAGGCCTAGAATGACCGCGCCGATTGGGGTCGCGACCCAGGATATGAAAATTCCATTCAGTGTGCTCCATTTCACAAGAGAGGCGTCCTTTGTTATGAAAACCAAACCCGTGCCTGCGACTGCTCCTACGATCGCGTGGGACGTCGAGACTGGAAGTTTCATGTATGTTGCGATCATGACCCAAACTCCAGCCGAAACTGCTGCTGTTACTATCATGACGAGCCCGATTTCCGGCGTTATTCCAAGAGATGTGTAAGCTCCAGAGACGATTTTGTCAAGCGGGACTATGCCTTTTCCTATCTTTTTTATGACTTCGCCGCCAAACAAGACCGCGCCGAGAAAGCAGAAAACCGAGGTTATGATAATTCCTTCCCACATCTTGATTTTGCCGGAACCGATGCCCGCGCCCACGCAATTTGCCGCATCGTTGCCGCCTATGTTCCAGCCCATATATAATCCGGATAAAAGTATCAATATTTCGATTATCATTCGCGTCGCGCCCTTAACGCGCAGGAAATGGCCTGCTCAAATATAAATCGTTGATATGTAAAATATATAAAATATATAGAAAAAGATGGAGGAGATTGGTTTCTTTATTCCTTCTTCTTGTTCATGGCATATATCACTATCGCGACGACGCCTGCTACGGATAGCACTATGATGCCCATCATCAAATTCCAATTGGTTCCGTAGATGCCTATCGTCGGGTCGTATGAAAGCGTCTGGTACCCTCCGGTTCCATTAAACGTCAGCGTGATGTGGCTTCCGCTGCCTTCGTCGCCTATTTCTGCCTGGACTTCAAGTGAGTCTTGCGTTCCGTTGTTGTTGGCCGCTTGCGCGTTCTTCTCCCAGCGCATGTAGCCCTTTCCACCGATGCTTGCCTCATTATCGGCGCTCTGAGTCGCAACGTCGCTGACTGTGAGCATCTTCAGCGAAAGCGTTGCGTTTGCCGGGTCTGCCGATTTCCATGCCCAGTTCTCGACAACCACGTCGAATTTTACCTCTGCGGAAGTAGTGTTTATGTGGAAAATAAATCTAATTGTTGGAATCGGTATAACACCGTCAGCGTAGTTCCAAAAAGCATCCCATCCACTAACCACCAATTTTAATTCGTCGTTCTCTTCGACAGTAGATGACGCCCATCCAAAAGACGCCGCATTTAGATTTATGTAATTCGTCTCCTTTCCATGGGCGTCGGTTTCATACAGCCGTTCCATCTTAAGCAGGTATCCCGATTTGTTTCCATCCTCGCCGGTGCCGAATACCTTGAGCATCGGCTTTTTGCCCTGGAACCAGATCGATATCTCGCTGTTGTTCAGGACCCATCTGTCCTGTCCTTCGCCGCCGTGTTCTTTTTCCTCGGTAAAGGATGGTTTTCCCTTCCTGGACTCCGCCGTAGCCAGTGCAGGAAACACAAGCATCAGGCCTATTATCAGCGCAAGCGCGCATGCTGCTGCTTTCCGCATTTTATCAATGAAACATTTAAAAGACAGATAAAAGGCTTGTCTTTATCAGGAAAGGTGCAAAGTTTACTCATCCATTCCGATACCAAGTCCCGCTTGGATGATTAGCAGCAAAAAAATGACGTATCCAACTACCCGGTGGATTGGCCTGGCGATCCTGCTTCTGATAAGAAACCCAAGACATGCTTGCAAGATTGCAGTTGAAGCCATTGCCAGCCCGACAATCCCATGCATCGTCTGCAGTGGAGGCCCATTCTCCATTCCGATTATGCCTAGAGCGAATGCGCCGGCGGCGAATATTGCCATGAGAATGCCGAACGCC
>JAQUQK010000083.1:4688-7648 GCA_028716125.1 Thermoplasmatota archaeon
GGTGAATCTGTATTGGATCTTGAGTATGCCGCTTGGCACCTTAAACACAGTCTCGTTGGCTCCTTTTACGCCTACGACTTTGCTGACCACAATCCAAATTTTTGAGTAGTTTCCAATTTCAAGAATGGTGACTCCCAGCGTCTCCCTCGCAGTCGATGCGTTGAGTTTCAATAAGTCTATCGTTTTGTTGCCGCTGAAAACGGTGATCCATCCACTCTCATTCCCGGCGTCTTCGCGATGAACCCTGACTTCAGTGAAGCTCACAAGAACTTTATCATAACCCGCAAGAGAGTCCTTTACGGAGACTGCCAGAGTTCCGTTGTCGTCCTCGTATTTAATTTCATTATCGTCGGATTTTTTGTTGCCGTCGCTGTCGTTGTCATTCTTGTCTTCAATCCCATCATCGTCGTCATCGGAGTCTTCCACATCATTAACTCCGTCCTTGTCAGAGTCGTCTTCGCTGTTAATCAATTTTTTCAGAACCGGCTTGAATATAGTTGCGTTGCCCCCCACAACTATGGAATGCTCTAAGTCGAAGTCCGCGACGATTTCGGTCGTTTTTCCGTCCTCGATTTCAAATTTATATTGTATCTTGAGGATGTTGCTTGGGACTTTGAATTCTGTTTCATTGCCGCCCTTAACACCCACGACTTTGGTGATATATATCCAAATCTTGTCGTATTCTCCCGCCTTAAGGCTGTCCGTTCCGAGAGCCTGGCGCGCAGTAGAGGCGTTCAGGGTTACGAGGTCTATTGTTGTGTTGCCTTCGAATATGGTTGTCCATTCACTCGTGTTATTGCCCTCGCTGTTGTGGACTACGACTTTTGTAAATGATACATATACATGGTCATAATTCACTGCCGAGTCCTTCACGGAAAATGTAAGCGCGCCATTTCCCGCCCCTATGCACCCGCCGAACGCCGTTGCCAGCATCAATCCCGCAATCAGGCCTACTATCACTGTTTTGTTTTTCATTCACATCACACTCCATTCATCAATATATATTACGCTGTGGGGATTATAATCTTTACTCCTTGCGCCTGCGGAAGAGCACAACTGCTGCTATGATCACAACTGCAATTGCGCCCAGGACAACGTAGACCGCGACTGGCTTTATCACTTCTGCCATCCCCTGGATTGTTATGGTGTGGTCCGAGAAGTGCGGAACGGCTATGAATACGCGGTATCCGCCCTCGCAGGGGCGCACTAGGTATACTGCGGTTCCGTTCTCTGTGTCGCTCTTTTTAAGGGCGGCAACAAGATCGCCCCAGTTGTCCACTAGCTGTATTTCGGCTCCATCATATGTGACTTTAAGCGCTCCCTGGTTGAGGGTTTCGTTGTCCACCGTGATTGCTAGGACTTTTCCTGCCTCTTCGTCGGAGCCTACGTTCAGCGTAACCGTTCCGGTGGCATTGTCGTAAGCGGCGTCGACATCGATATTGGTAAACGATTCCTTGTCGATCCAGCGTCCATTTCCAACGCGCACTTCGGCGCCTATGGTTCCGTGGGCTATTCCTTCCTCAAATTCTTCCTCCATATCGTCCTTTTCCTCATCATCTTCCTGTTCTGGCTTTGCAAGGAACAGCGCCTTTCCTTCATCCAGAAGGGTTATTGTTATGGTTTGGTTGTCAACGGTGTAGTTGCCGCGCGAGATTATTATGGTGCCATTGGCGCCATTGTTGAGTTTTATTGTGTGGTTGCTGGTTGCGCTGATTTCAAATCCGCTTGCGACCTGGAAGACCACGGTGTTGTTGCCTTCTGATTTGAGCATGAGAAGTCCAGTTGGGTTGTCGTGGGCCGCAACTGAAACGTTGCCAAGGACAAATCTAGCGACTGCTCCGTGTACGGTCGGAGTGCTCGCAACCCCCACTCCTGCCACGGACACTGTTGTGAAGAGGGCAGTTCCATTGGTGTTTGGAGTATAGCGCAGAGTGTAGTCGAACATTCTTCCACTCTGATTGTCAACGCTGAATGCTACAAAAACTCCAACAATCGTGCCGTTTTGGTAAGAACAGCCTCCGATGTGGTGGTGCTCTTCCCACATATTTTCGTGTTCTTCCTTTTTCTCTTCCATCATCTCGTGGCGCTCTTCCTCCAGTTCATCATGACGCTCTTTTTCTATTTCATTGTGGCGCTCTTCTTCTATTTCCGTTACGTTTCTAGAGTGCTCGTCCTGGTCTTTTCCACCATTGCCATTTCCTTGTTCTTCGTTTTCGCTCACTTCATGGCTTTCCTTTGCTGCCGCGAGGGTGACCCCTACAGGCAGAACGAGCGCCAAGCCAACTATTATTGCCATTGCCACTTTCATTCTGGGTTTCATAACATCACTACTTCTTGGTATTCCTGCTATAATATAAAGGGATTATAGAGCAGTCATCGAACTGGGAGAAAATAAAATGGAGAAGATATTATACCGTAAACGCGCATACTAAATACGATAAAATGGCGTCGCCGGACAGTTTCTACTGGAATCTTGAGGTTTTCCTTAAAATCTGCGTTTTGGGAATTTCCGGAATAATGCTTGTGCCTTCCATTCTGTCCTATCTTCGGCTCAAGAGTGTTAAACTGCTCTTCGTTTCCATTGCGTTCGTCCTGTTCTTCATAAAGGGCGTCCTGATGGTTTTGGGGCTTTTCTTGACTGGTTTGGGATATGCAGAGCCGATGGCGCTCCTGCTCCTTGATATTGGAGTGCTGTTCGCGCTTTACGCCGCCGCGGCGAAGTGAGATGACATGCCGCTGCTGTCCTGGCATCTATTTTTTCTTGCGCGTGAAGAAGGAGAGAGAGCGCTTGAGCTTGAGGCGCGGCGCCGGATATACGACCAGATACGCGCAATTCCGGGAATCCACTTTAGGGATCTCCAGAGGAAATCAAGGGCTTCAACAGGGGTGTTGGATTACCATCTTCACTATATGGAGTCCAGGGGGCTTATAAGGTCTGCGCCCGAAGGGAAATACACCAG
>JAQUQK010000084.1 GCA_028716125.1 Thermoplasmatota archaeon
TCCTCAAACCAGTATTGGCTGCCCATGAAAGAGATAAGTTTTTTCCTCATGGTCGCTATTTCATTCCCGCTCTGATCCAGTATTCGATATGTGGGCCTCAACGAAATCGCTTTTCCCTCGATCTTGCCGGCAATATCGCCATTGTTATCAAAGAATGTGTATTTCGGGCCAATGCTGATTAGCTTTTTCTCCACTTTTCCAAGTTCTGCGCCGCCATAATCCCGAATCACATAAGTATCCCTGATTGCCAGAAGTTTTTGGTCTATAATGTACTTATTTTGATTGAATGCCATGATATCATATGAATATTAAGCAGTTAATTTATAATGCTATGTTCTTTTTGATAAAATGGATATATTGTATAATAAATATCTATATTTATATTGTTTAATATCATTTTATTCAAATATGTCGCAGTGCGCTTTTTGCAAAACAATAAAAATTCGTAATATGGTGTATTTAATATAATATATATTGATAATAATCAAACATAATATCTAATTTACAGAACTTTGACTTTGTATGGCTTCCATTCGCCTGAACTTACGTCCTCGACCTGCAAATCAAGCGCATTTTTTATTTTTTGGTCAAGCCGGGCGCGCGCCAAAAGCACCCCGCCGAATTGCGCATATTGCCTTGCACTGAAAATAGTGAGGCAGCGCGCGCCATAGATTGCGGTGCCGAGGGTGTGGTAGTCGTGGCCGCGGACAAACGCGCGGCAGTTTGCGCCTTCGAGAAATCCGGCCAGTTGCGCCTCGCTGAAGCGCGGCGTTCCTTTCGGGCCGCGATGCGTTTCTGAAATTTCAGGATCCGCCCATACGACGTCCATAAGTAGAGATTCACCGCTCTTTTCCAGCTTGCGCCTGCGCTGCGGGAAGCCGGCATGCGCTGCAAATATTCCGTTTTCGGTGCGTAGCATCAAAGGCATTTCGCGGAAGGCGTCGATGAATTGCTCGTGCAGTTCTTCCCATTCGAAGCCGAAGCGCCCCCGCAGCTCGGTGTCGAATTCGTAGGGGAAGCATGGGATTGCATAATTCGCTTCATGGTTGCCTTTCAGGAGAAAAATGCTTTCTGGATAAGCGCATTTGAGCGCAAATAGATAAGCTATGTTGGAGACGGACTCGCCGGATTTTGGCGCCCTGTCGATATAGTCGCCGAGGAAAACGAGGATCTTTTCTTTCGGCGCACCCAAGAAGCGCGCCGCAATGCGCTTTGTTGTTTCAAAATCTCCGTGTGTGTCGCCGGCAAACAAGATTTCTCTCCCGGACTTTGGAATCTCGATAAGGGGCGGTTCGGCGGTAAAGATTGGAATTGCGAAGCGCAATATTTTGTGAATTTCGCACGCATCCAGCAATTGAATTGAGTCTGGATTTCTCACAATGCCTTGCATCAAAAACAATATACAATTAGCGGTATTTATGGCTAATCCACAATTCCCATTTCAACAGGCTCGCCGGAGTGGCTGTATGCTCGCCACGATTTCATGTTGTACGGATGCGCCGCTATTATGTGCACGCGGCCAAAATGCTCGAAAAGGCCAAGGTCCGCGTCGGACGGGATTGGATAAGGCGATGGGTGGCTGTGGATGGTGCCGACAACGCTGAAATCCACTGGAAGCATATTAAGATGAAAAATCGCGTGCTCTTCTCCCTGGATTGTGCCGGGAAGCAGCAGCACTTCTGAAATTGTGTGCGTTCCTTTTTCAACGCGAAGCATCCCCGCGAATTCGTTTGGGTGGGTCGACTTTGCGCTCTCAAGTATCAATTCCAGGCAGTCGCGCTTTATGCTCCACTTTTCCGGCTCTGCGGATTTTTTGTTTTTCCCGAAAATTGTGATCAAATATTATCCCATTCCCTAAGCACTGACGCCCATTTCAAGCTTTCTATTCCGGGCACCGCTTCGAGCTTGCGAAGGATGTTCTCATAGCCTTTTCCAAGGGTGCGCGTGCGGACTCTTGCAAGGAACGAATGCTTTCCGGATATTACGGACACGCTCTCCACGCCTTTTATGTCCCATATTTTGTCCAGCGTTTCTTTTATGGGGTATCCCGGCTCCATGTTGATGAATACGTATGCCTTCACTTCGGAGAGGGCAAACGAGAGAACGCCCAGCACTACCAGTGAAAGCCCGATAATCTTTATTATCAACTGCGCAGGCCCTTCATACAGCGCGGCAGTTATAAGCCCGGCAATTGAAAGATATATTGTTATTGGTATTGCAAACAGAAGGCTTGTTGCATTCAGCGACTGGACTACACTTGCCTTTCCCATTCCCAGCGCCCGTATGTAAAGCACGTACGAGAAGAAAGTCGTTCCCATTGAAAGCGCAATTATCCAGAAGTGGTCGACCGACGTCTGCATTGCATTGAAGAAGCAAACGGGCTTTACGAAAAATACCAATATGGATATGAAGATTGTAGTAAATATGACATTCCAGAGACGGATGTTTATTGCGTCGTTCGGCTTGTCGTCAATTTTCATTAGTTTTAGCTTCCTTTGGCATATCGAGAATATTACCCATGTTGGATTCAAGAGGAGAAACACTATTGCAAGCAGGCCAACATTTATGCCTTCTGTAAATGACATCGACGCCATTATCGCACCGAAAGTGACAATGAGAGAAGATTGCACCTCTGCGATAGTAGGCGCATTCTTTTCGGATATTGACTCGATGACAAGCATGTAGAGTATCATTACATACGTGAACGAAAGAACGGTGGTGGACTCTCCGCCAGACAGGGAAATAACAAGGAAATATCCGATAGTTGTGAATGCGTTTCCTATTCCTGCAAGAACGTGGTATCCAATCTCTTTTTTCTTCACGAATCTAAGTCCGGAGAATGAAGGGTCTATTGCAGAGCCGAGGGATTTTCCCTTGATTGGTACAGACAGAAGCGCAACCAGAAGCACGGTTATTAGACTGCCAACGAGAAACTCGGATAGGCCTAGTTCCCACGGATCATTTACATAAAGCGAAGAGATTATGCCATCTATCGAAACTACGACTGCACCGGTGGCCGCGGACAGGAGCGCGAGAACGTAAAGCAGGTACTTTTTCCTGATCTTCATACCGCAATCTCCTTCTCAATGATCTGCGTGTTTGTTTTCACTATTCCTTCCAGCATCTGTATCTGGTCGGTGATCTCGAGAAGGTCTTCGAGCTGCTCAACGCCAAGCCTTACGACTACGTCGTACTCGCCTGCAACAACCGCAATGCTGTCCAGCTTTTCGATTTTCTGGAGCGCTTTCACAATCGGCTCGATTTTTCCCACGCGGATGTTAATCAAGATATATGCATTTATCATCGGAATACGACCCATGCCAGCCATCGGCAGTGGAGAACCGGCATGCTTTATTTTTTTATATGCATTTAGATTGAAAAAATGCGAAAATCGAAAACAAAAATCAGATAAATGCAAAAGAAAAAATGCTGCTGCGGCGCATTAGACGCTTGCAGGCGGCGGTGCGGTGTGGTTTGCGGTCTTGGTCTTTGCAAGCTCTTCCTTCATTATCTTGCCAAGCCGCTTTATGCCCTCCTCAATCTGCTCGTCGCTCGCATTTGTGTAATTGAGGCGCATGCAGTTCTTTCCCTCGCCGGTTGTATAGAATGCGTCGCCCGGGACGTATGCAATCTTTTCCTGTATCGCGCGCGGGACCATGTCTCTTACGTTTATGTCCTTGGGCAGGCGCACCCAGACGAACATTCCTCCTTTCGGGACATTGTATTTCGCTTCTTCCGGGAAGTATTTTTTCATTGCGTTAATCATCACTTCTGCCTTCTGCTTGTAGAGCGCCCTTATGTTGTTGAGGTGCTTGTCTATGTATCCGCGGAACATGTATTCATATGCGACTGCTTGGGTGAAAGTGTTCGTGCAGAGGTCGGCTGACTGCTTTGCAATCGCCATCTTGTTTATGATTTCCTCTGGCCCGAATGCCCACGCGCAGCGGAATCCTGGAACGAGCGTTTTTGAGAACGTGCCGAGATATACGACGCGGTTATCTTTGTCCATCGACTTAAGTGTCGGGAATGTCTCATCGGTGAAGCGCAGTTCACCATATGGGTCATCTTCGATGATTATTATATCATGCTCGTGCGCTATCTCAAGCAGTTCCTTCCTGCGCGCGAGGCTCATTGAGGTTCCTGCGGGGTTGTGGAATGTCGGAATTGTGTAAAGGAACTTTATGTTCCCGCCGTGGTTGCGCACGTGCTTGATTGTTTCGCGAAGGACGTCCATGCGCATCCCGTTTTCGTCCATCCAGATTCCCTCTATCGTCGGGCGGTACGTGCGGAATGCCCCGATTGCGCCGGTAAAGCTTGGCGCTTCCACGAGGACGACGTCGTCCTTGTTCAGGAAAACGCGGCCCATGAGGTCAAGCCCCTGCTGGGAGCCGCTGGTTATTAGAATTGCGTTGCCCTCGGCTTTCATGCCGTCCTTTTCGACATGGCGTTTTATCAAAAGTTCGCGGAGCTTCTGGTTGCCTTCGGTTGCGCCATATTGCAACGCATAATATGCGTTCTTTGAAAGGATATCGTTGCATATCTCCTGTATCTCTACAACCGGGAAAGCCTGTGGATTTGGCAAGCCGCCTGCAAAGGAGATCATGTCCTTCTGCTGGGTCAGCTTCAAAAGTTCCCTAATGTCAGAGCCTTTCATCAGTTTGGCGCGGTCCGAAAATAGATCTGCAATATGCCTTACCATAGCCCTCGAGGCGGGCATCTGCAAGAGTTATAATAACATTTGCTTGACAATCCTGCAGTTAGCGCAGCTTTTCGCTGATTTTCCTGTAAAATTCGTGCACGTCATCCTTCACCCGCGCAAACCGGGCTTTTTCGTCCGATCTCTTGCACGAAATCTTTGAGCCTTCGGGCAAATCGCATGCGAACTGGCCGTCTATTACTAGATGCCCGGAACGGCTGGCGACCTCAATTTCGATTTTCGAAGATGCCGGAACTATGAGGGGACGCGAGCCGAAGCGGAAAGGCGCAATCGGGACAATCAGCAAGGCATCTATGCGAGGGTCGACAATCGGCCCGCCTGCGCTCATCGCATACGCCGTGGAACCGGAGGGGGTTGCGATTATTATGCCGTCGCCCCTGACGTCCTCGACAAGTTTTCCATCGAGGAACACGCGCATCCCTATGACGTTGCAGTCCATGCTGCTCTTTACGACTACGTCGTTTACCGCATCGGGGAGTTTCTTCTTTCCAAACGATGTTGAGATTTTCATGCGTTCCTCCACGTGAAATTTTCCGTCGATTATCTGTTCGATTGCCGTTTTTGCATCTTTCGGGTCGACTGAAGTTAAGAATCCCACAATACTTGTGTTTATTCCGAACACTGGCGCTTTGTTGGAGCGCAAGCATCTCATTGTTGTACCGTCGCCGCCGACGCAGACAATCAAATCAACTTCCATATCCTGCAATTTCTTCGGCCTTATGCCGAGCGTTTTGGCAATTTTTCCTTCCGCAGAAATCTGGACGCCTTGGCCATATTTTCCTGAAACGTATTTTGCAGTTTCACAGGCGATTTGTATTGAATTCTCGTCCGGCTTTGATGCGAATCCGATGCGTTTTTTCATTTTAGCACTTCCAGCGCTTTTTTGTCCCGGACAGCAATAACGTTCTTCCTGTCCTGCAGGTCTATATTCATCTCGAGGTCATTAAAATTTTCGTCAAGCACAAAACAGCCCGCTTCCCGGGTGATTAGGACGGATGCCGCTATGTCCACAATCCGAAGCTTTTGTCCTGGTTGCGACATGTGGCAGTATATATCGGCAGACCCTCTTGCAACAAGGCACATTTCAAGGGACGCCGCGCCCATACACCTGAAATATCTCGCACTCCCAAGGCCGGATGGCATTTTGGAATGTTTTCCCACATATGCGATTGCGGTGACTTTTTCCGGGTCGAATACCTTGCGAACTATGGGATCGCTTTTCCCACTTACAATAATTGAGGCGCCAGCGCCTTTGGAAGCGGAGTAGACTTCATTGGCGGGAATGTTCTCCACATATCCAAAGAAGACGTCGGAAAGCCGATTTCCGCGGGCAAATGCAATGGATGCCGAATAGAACGGAATGCCGGAAATGCAGTTTGTCGTGCCGTCTATCGGATCAAGGACGATGGTTTCGCTCGCCCCGTTGTCCATCATTCCGCGCTCCTCGGTGAGGACGTTCAGTTTGAGATCCGAAGATGCTATGATTTCAAGCGCTTTCTCTTCTGCAATGGAGTCCATTCTTGAAGTGGTTGCGCCATATGCCCCGGTGAACGCTTTTTTTCCCATTTCCTGTAAATCGCGGTTATTCTCAAGAACTGCGGACTTTATTGCCGCGGAAACGTCCTTTGCCAGTTTCATGTATTCCGGCATATTGGTTCTCATGCGTCCGCTTAATAATGTCCTTATTTATTATGGTTTGTCAAAGCGCTTTGTTCCACAAGAAATATATTCGTCAAACGCCGAATGTTGTATCGATGATTTATTATATTGCGAACAAATGTGCCAGTTGCCTCAAAACCAAGGGGAGTAGCACATAATGGATCCGTCTCTCAAGCTAGCAATCGGAGAATTCAAAGACCATAAAGGCGTTTATGCCGCAATAATAATCATAGTCGCCCTTTCAATGACAGTCTTCACTACACAAAGCGCCATGAACGAATACAATGACTATGTGGCGATGCGCTCGGTGGGCACATTCTACGGCGGCGGGGTAGTGGCGAATGGGGGCACGACGGTAAGAAACATAATTTCGGGCGCAGCTCCGATGGGCGACGCGCGCCAGATTGTAGCGAAGATAAACGCGATACCGGGATTCCAGGCCACTCCGCGCGCCGAGGTCGAGGGCGCGATGTGGACCGACATATCAAGCGACGGCTTGACTGTGTGGGGTGCAGACTTAACGACGGATGAAAACGTATGCCATGTAAAGGACAAGATAATAGAAGGCTCTTATTTCGACGCCTCGAAGAACTACACGCAATCCGGCATGGGCAACCCGTTCGGCACGTATTATATGTACGGTCCCACGATAGCCGGCGAGTCTGGGCTTCCGGCACAAGGCGGGCGCGAATACACAAGGAGCACCGAGCTGATTTATCCATATCCTGTACTGATTGGAAAGACGTGCGCCGAACTCAATGACTTTAGGATAGGGACGATATTCTGGGCGAGCATGCTGACACCCGCAGCGGCAATATACTGCGACGTCTATTATGAGGTCATCGGAATATATGAAACCGAAAAACCGCTGATAGACACGCTTTACTACATCGTTCCAGTCGAGTCCGCGCAGGAAATAAAAGGGTGGAACAGCGAAACCGCAAACTATGTCTGCGTGAGCGTACCTGCAGGAATGAGCGACCAGAAGGCGCGCGAAACGCTTGCGCCCGTCATAGGGGACAAAGTGTTCTATTCAAGGACCGACATGAAGAACGCGCTCGAAGGCAACCTGAATTCAATTGGGCAGACGATACTGGAAACTACAATAGCCGCATCCCTCATTCTGGCGGCGGCTGCCGTAAAGTTCGTGATGGACTCAATCATAATCCGAAAGAGCAGGGAGATAGGAACGCTAAAGGCGCTGGGGGCACGCGACAGAACGGTTGCCCGCATATTTTTGTATC
>JAQUQK010000085.1 GCA_028716125.1 Thermoplasmatota archaeon
GAAAGAGAACAGTGCAAAATCATATTTTTCGCCGCCGCCCAAGTCGAACAGCGACGATTTCTTTGCAGTTATTTTTCCGCCCAGGTTTTTATCCTTTGCATTCTGCATTAATTTTCCAATCTCTTTTCCGTTCGGGTCTATTGCAAAGACGCGCTTTGCGCCTCCTGCATAAATGAAAGTCGTGCAGCCGTCGCCAGCGCCGATTTCAAGAACGCTTTTTCCTTTAGTGAGTTCCGATAAAATTCTTGCCTGCTCTGCGCTCGCTTCCGGATTTACGCCGTTGCGGGACATAAAAATCAGAAAAAAAAGAGAAATCACTTCAAAATCTTCGTCTCAACGTTTCCCTTCGTCATCGCATTTATCTTGTCGTAGAATTCTGTCTGCATCCCGGCAGGCATCTCGATTGAGCCCATCCAGGAGCCGTCGTCCATCCATTCCTCGCGCAGGAGGTTGCCGAATGATTTTACAATTCCGTATGCCTTTGGCGCGAATTGCGCCGGGATCTTGACGCCAAGCTTGATGTTCTCGAACCTTATCGGCAGAAGGGCGCGCAGGGCTTCCAGCACATCCTTAATCTGGGCATCCACTGGCTTGAACGGATCAACGTGAACTCGAGCTTCCAGCATCGCCGCTTCAATTCTTGCTGGCGGGTGCGGCGCTTTTGTCTGCGGGTTTATTGCGTTTCTCGCAATTGCCGTTACTATCTGCTTGCGCTTTGCCTCCGTCATCTTGTGGCGCTGGTCGGTGGTAAGCTGGATTTCGCCGTGCTGGATGATGTGCTTCGCAACGGCCAGGACATCGACTGTGCCGAAAACCTTCTTTATGTTCTCCTCGGCAGCGGTATCGCCTTTCTTTGAATCCTTGAAGATGTTGTCAATCGCGAGAGCGCCGGAGATTTCAATGTTCTCGCCGTTCTTTATCTTCTGCGCGATTTCCGGATCAACGAGGACCTCAAACTTGTGTCCGTCCTTTTCTAGTCTTGCTATAACTGCTTGGTCAACGGATACCATCAAAACACCATTATGATATTAGAATCGCCTTCTTATAATCTTTTGCGCTAAATGGCGCCAAAAATGAGTTGGAAAAAGAAAAAGTGGAATTACTTCTTGGCTTTCAGATATTTTTGCATCTCGTCGGGAGTCATCTTGCACATCTTGCCGTCCTGTGTTATGATGCATACTTCGACTGCCGAGAGGTCGGGCTTTTCCATGGACTTCGACATTGCCTTGAGGCCGAGCGAGATTGCTTCCTCCGCATTCATTCCGTCCTTGTATTCTTCCTCGAAGAACTTTACGACTGCATCCCTGCCTGCGCCAATGCTTGCCGCCTTGTATGCCGTTAGTGCGCCGCTTGGGTCAGTTTCGTAAAGGTGCGGGCCTTTGCTGTCGATTCCGCCAATCAGGAGCGCAGTGCCAAACGGCCTTACGCCGCCGTACTGAGTGTAGGATTGCATAAGGTCGCATATTTTCTTCACAAGGCTTGGAACGGTTATCGCCTCGCCGTACGTGACCTTGTTTATCTGGGATTCGACCCTTGCCTTGTCTACGAGGACACGGGCGTCTGCGACGAGGCCGGAAGATGCGCATCCAATCCTTTCGTCGATTGTGAATATCTTTTCGATGGATTCCGGCTCGACGAGCTTTGAGGAGCTGCGCTTGTCTGCGATGAGGACTACGCCGGTGTCGAACTTGACGCCGATAGTGGTCGTTCCCCTCTTAACTGCTTCGCGCGCATACTCTACCTGGAAAAGCCTGCCGTCGGGCGAGAAAACGGTAATTGCCCTGTCATATGCCATTGCTGTGCTTGGCTGCATGTTTATCTATTGTGAATCGGATTTGCGTTTAAAAACAAAATGGGTTTGCCGTGGAAAATTGCCAGTCTACAGTAGGTATAAATAATGCAATTTAATACGGAGTGGATTTAATGCACTCCCAGAAAACGGCTGCGTTGGTGGTTGCAGTACTGATGGTTCTAACGATGATACTTAGCATACAGATGGCGATCAGCAGCACGGCCCCAAGAAATGTGATTGCCAGCAGTGCGCAAAGAATGGACATGTTTGCGGCTGAAGATGGCTCAAACGGCACCACTAATGTATCGGATACCCCCGAGAACCCGCAGTCAATTGATGCCGCTCAAAAGCAGTCGACGCTTATGACGATCCTTGTCATTGTTGGAATGTCCGGTTTTGCGGTTTTGGTTGTCATCGGCGGAATAAAATATATTGGCCGGGACAACGTCCTTGACACCCCAGTTCGCGCATCCATCTACAAATATGTCCAGGATAACCCGGGCGCCCATTTGCGCCAGATATGCAGCGACCTGGACATAAACGTGACGAACGCCACCTGGCATCTGCGCAAGCTTGAGGAGACGCACTATGTCACAAAGAAGAAAGAGGGCAAGTTCCTGAAGTATTATCCGCTTGAGCGCAAAGTGGAAGGCAACCCGCGCGATTTCAATTGATTTTTTCTAAAAATTCATCCAAAAAACAGATAAGACCGGGGAAAATTATGCCTTTTTCGCCTTGACTTTTTTCACCGGGCATATCGGGATTATTTTTCCCTGCCATAGTTCTCGTTTTTTATCTCCGAGATCGCAAGGCAGATTGCTCTTGCTCCGCAGACTATGCCTTCCTATTCTGCAATCGTTCCTATCGATTCATTTCCGGTAAAGTCCCGGGCTGCAACAAGGCCGAAGAACGCTACAAGACTTGCGAACACAAATTGCAACGTGCTAGAACTTCAGAATAAAAAAGAGTGAAAAAGCACTTCTTTGCCGGCCTATGCCCGCTGGGCTTCGCCGCTCTTCTTCCCGGTCAGAAGCGATACCACTATGGTCACCATGAATCCCACCGGAATGCTAATGATGCCCGGGTTGTTGAGCGAGAAAATCGCAGGGCGCCCGAAGAACACCGGCATTATTGTCGGCGACAGGGCGATCAGCACTATGGAAAGCACAAGGCCGGTGACTATTCCCCAAACGACTCCATTCTCGGTCGTCCTCTTCCAGAACAGGGTGCATACAAGCGCAGGGATGTTGGCCGACGCGGCTATTGCAAACGCGAGCCCGACAAGGAACGTGACGTTCTGCCCCTTCATCAATATTCCAAGGAGGATTGCCACAGCACCCACAATAATCGCGGTTATCTTGGATATCCTGAGCGTCTTCTTGTCGTCGCCCTTCTTTCCCAGAACCTCAGTGTAGATGTCGTGCGCTATTGCTCCGGAGGCGGCCATGATAAGGCCGGAAACAGTTCCCAGGATCGTAGCAAACGCTATTGACGATATTGCGGCAAAGAACACCTCTCCTCCAATGCGGTCGGCAAGGAGGGGCGCAGCCAGGTTCTGGTTCTTGGGGTCGAGTATCTGCTGGCTCTGGTTGAAATAAAGCGCGCCAAGGCCTAGGAACAGGGTCAGTATGTAGAATATGCCTATCGCCACGATTGCCGTGACTGTCGACTTGCGGGCATCGGACGGCTTTGGAACCGTGTAATACCTGATCAGTATGTGTGGAAGCGCCGCCGTTCCCAGGATGAGGGCAAGAGCGAGCGATGCGAAATCCAGGGGATCATGGAACTTCATTCCTGGAGACATAAAGACGCTGCCGCTCACGGTCGCGTTTCCGCCAGAAGGGAGGGAAATCGAGTCGTTGTTGATTATGTGCGCTATGAACTGGACCGGCCCCATTCCTGCCGCGGCGAGAATCCCTATCGTGAGACCGAGTGCCGCAATGATTAGGAGGAATCCCTTGATGAACTGCACCCACGTCGTGGAAACCATGCCTGCAGTGGCTGTGATGAGTATGACTATCGCGCCGACGATGATTACGCCCCATTCATACTTCAATCCAAGGAGGGGCTGGACTATGCTTCCTGCGCCCACCATCTGCGGTATGAGGTAGAATATGCTGACAATCAGCGCCGAGATTGAAGCCATAAGGCGGATATTCTTGCTGTTGAACCTGGCTGCGAGGGCATCGCCGAATGTATACTTTCCGATCCTGCGGAGCGGCTCCGCTATTAGGAACAGCGCCACAATCCATCCTGCAAGGTAGCCTATGGCGTACATGAAGCCATCATAACCCGCAAAGGCGATCATTCCAGCAATCCCAAGGAACGACGCCGCGCTCAGGTAATCGCCCGCAAATGCAATTCCGTTCATGAACCAGCGCACGCCGCCTCCGGCGACATAGAAGTGTCCGCTGGTCTTGACCTTGCGGGATGCTATGAAAGAGATTGTGAGCGTGATAAGGGTGATGAGAGCGAAAATGGCAAAAGCTATCGGCCTAAACGAGTATTCCATGTTTATTCCTCCTCAGTTGAATCAGTCTTTTGCGCATACCAGTTGAACCAAATCGCCATCGCTATTGCAAGGAAAATGAGAAACATGCCGAAAACAATCCCGACGTTGAGGCCAAAAAGCCTTGAGGCGAAAGTTTGCTTGTAAGCCGTGCCCATAACGGTAAACACCGTGTAGATTACCGAATAAATCGCGAACAATGCCAGCCCGACCTTGAATTTCTTTGTGCGGATAAGTTTGTCCAGGCCTGCCATTGCAGAGTTCCCGGCACTGCCGGGCGCTTTTGGATTTTCCTTGCTTTTATTTACATTGACATTATTTACAGTCTTGTCATCGTGCATAATTTCACATCCGACATAAAAAAACAGATTTGTTCCACCTGTTTTATTGCGGAATCAGAAAACTGTATTAGTACTTTGCCATTAATTTCGCGTGAGCGGCACGCCAGAAACGCAATACAAGGAGCGCATTTCATTTTGAAATTTCAAAAAATCCGCAAAAAATAGAGGGATTGTTAAGAGATTAAGATTTGAGAACGATCTCAATGTTTACGCCGTCTGGAACCTGTATGCGCATTAGCCTGCGAAGCGCGCGCTCGTCCGCATCGAGGTCGATAAGCCTCTTGTGGATGCGCATTTCCCAGTGGTCCCACTTTGAAGTGCCGCCGCCGTCAGGCCCGGTGCGAACTGGCACCTGCAGCTTCTTTGTCGGAAGCGGCATCGGTCCTGCTATTGCTACGCCGGTCTGCTCAGCGATGAGCTTTATCTCGTTGCATACGTTGTCGACCTTCTTGGGGTCTGTTCCTGTCAGCGATATTCTTGCTTTCTGTGCCATGTTTCACACCTGCTACGGCCCAAAACCTACATTCTGGACTAGAAAAATAAAAGAGGGGGAGAATTACTTCTCCATGTCAATGCACATTCCGGCTGCAACCGTCTGGCCCATATCACGGATTGCAAACCTGCCTAGCATCGGGATTTCCTTGACCTTCTCGATGACCATCGGGCGGGTCGGGCGCATCTTGATTATTGCGACGTCTCCTGCCTTTATGAAGGATGGGTTCTCCTCCGCTACCTGGCCGGTCTTCGGGTCCATCTTCCTAAGGATCTGCTCGAACGTGCATGCGACCTGCGCGGTGTGCGCGTGGAACACTGGTGTGTATCCTGCCGCGATTGCGCTCGGGTGCTGGATGACTACGACCTGCGCCGTGAAAGTCTTGGGGACTGACGGCGGGCTGCTCTCAAGTCCGATGACATCGCCGCGCTTTACGTCGGTCTTGCCAAGTCCGCGAACGTTGAAGCCGATATTGTCGCCCGGAAGTGCCTGCTGCATCTTCTCGTGGTGCATTTCAATATCCTTGACTTCTCCGCCCTTGTGGGATGGTTCTGCAATGACCTTGTCGTTGACCCTGAGAATTCCGCATTCAACGCGTCCGACTGGGACAGTTCCGACGCCGGTGATTGTATAAACATCCTGGATCGGTATGCGCAGCGGGAGGTTGGTTGGCTTCTCCGGGAGCGTCAGGTTGTCAAGCGCCTGTATGAGGGTCGGGCCCTTGTACCATGGCATCTTGTCCGACGGCTTGGAGATGTTCTCTCCTGCCTGTGCGGAAACCGGGACGAATGCGATCTTGGATGTGTCGAAGCCGACGTTCTTGAGAAGCTTCTCAATGTCAGCCTTGACTGCATTTATCTTTTCCTGGCTATACTCTACCATGTCTGCCTTGTTGAGCGCGATGACGAGCTGCTTGACGCCGAGTGTCCTTGAAAGGAAGACGTGTTCCTTGGTCTGTGCCTGTACGCCTTCGTACGAGGAGCAAACGAGGATTGCCGCATCTGCCTGTGAAGTTCCGGTGATCATGTTCTTGACGAAGTCCCTGTGTCCGGGCGCGTCAATGACTGTGAAGTAGTACTTGTTGGTGTCGAAGCGCTTGTGCGCGACATCGATTGTTACACCCCTTTCCCTTTCTTCCTTGAGCGAGTCCATGACCCACGCGAGACCGAAGGTTGCCTTGCCCTTTTCCTGTGCTTCCTTTTCGAACTTGTCGACCATCATCTGCGGGATTGTGCCCGTATCGACCAGAAGTCTTCCGACAAGGGTGGACTTGCCATGGTCAACGTGTCCTATGACGACGAGGTTCATGTGTGGTTTTTCTGCCATTTTTATTCCTCCGAATACACGAAGTTGCTTGCTGGTATCGAAAGATGATTTATTAAGGTTGTCTTGAATTTTCTATCCTATGGAAACGAAATTGCGCGAACGATTATTTTGCAGAGCCGGCCAAAATTTTAAACTGACATTGCATTATAGATATAGATATTATGCCGGGAATGCGGGACAAGCGCTTTATTGCGGAACATCGGGGCGGACATCTAAAAAAGGAACAGCAGTATCAGTTAATTAAATGGGCCTGCGGCTGCGCGGAGCACGTATTGCGTCTCTTCGGCGAGAAAATAGATGCGCGGCTTGTAAATGCGCTCGATGTTGCCAAAGAGTGGAAACAAGGAAAAGCTTCAGTTGGTGATGCAAGAAAGGCTTCAGTAGGGGCACATGCGGTGGCAAGGGAATATTCTAATCCAGTTTCAATTGCGGTGGCGCGCGCCGTTGGCCATGCAGTCGCAACTGCGCATATGGCCGACCATTCACTCGGAGCGGCCATATATGCCCTGAAAGCGGTGAGAAGCGCGGGCAAGCCAATAGACGCAGAAAGAAAATGGCAAAATGCGCGACTGCCGCCGGAAATAAAGGCGCTTGTTCTTGATGCAAGGAGTAAGAAAGAGAAACTTTCCAAAGATTTGAGAACGCAATAAAAACAATTTAATCAAAACTGGTGGGTCCGAGCCGATTCGCCGAGATATGCATGTTCGAAAGTCGAGGCGCATCGGCGAGTTAGTTGAGATTTGACACGCCGCACCTTTACGCTATTGGTGAGTGCCTATCATGTGACGCGACAGCGACACACTTGCGCCGAATGGCGCATAGAATCTCAACCCTCTGTGTTAAAATTATTGGAGAATGGGTCCGTTGAGATTTGAACTCAAGTCTGGCGGTCCCGAACCGCCAAGTATAGCCAAGCTAGCCCACGGACCCTTTCATTTTCATGCTTTTGTGCTTTTTCGCTTTCGCGTTTGGGCTTTAGCACACCCGCATCAGGAACTAGAAAATAAACCTAATCGTCGGCGCAGCCGCCCAAAAACGGGGTTTGAAAAGAGAGCAAAATTGGAAAACATTTGCCGCGGATCACTTCTTTCCCATCATCACTTTTATGACATATACGGAAACGGCCAGCACCGCCACGCTGAACAGCGC
>JAQUQK010000086.1 GCA_028716125.1 Thermoplasmatota archaeon
TTCTTTGAAACCCAGACAGGGAAAGGAACGCCGAAGTGGCGCTGGCGTGAAATGCACCAGTCCCAGTTGAGATTCTCAACCCAGTTGTCGTAGCGCGCCTTCATCGACTGCGGGTGCCAATTTATCTCTTTGCCGGCATCGAGGAATTTCTGCTTATTTTCAATTATTTTTATAAACCACTGCGAGGTGGCAAGGAATTCTATTTCTGTTCCGCATTTGTCGTGGACGTTCACGGCATGGACTATGTCCTTTTTGGCGGTGAGTAGGCCCTGCGCCTGAAGCTCATCCAGTATGGCTTTTCTCGCGTCATTGATTGGCATTCCAGCAAACTTTTGCGCAAGCTCATTCATCTTTCCATCGCGCGTTATTGAGATGCGCGGCTCGAGGCGCTTGCGGTTTATAGCATCGACATCGAACTTGTCTCCGTAAGAGCAAATCATCAAAATTCCAGTGCCCTTTTCCGGATTCGCCGAAGCGTCTGCGAATATCGGAACTACCTGGCCGAAAACCGGGATTATTGCGTGCTTTCCGACCATGTTCTTGTATCTCGCGTCGTCCGGGTGGACGAAAACGCATACGCACGCCGGAAGGAGTTCGGGGCGTGTGGTTGCAATTGTGAAAGGCTCGCCAGTTTCCTGAATCTTGAAAGTGACGAAGTTGAAAGTTGAGGGCATTTCCTTGTCTTCCAGTTCCGCCTGCGCGATTGCCGTCTGGCAATTTACGCACCACATCGATGGCGCATTCTGCCTGTAAATCAGGCCCTTCTTGTAAAGCTCTAAAAAGGAGCGTTGCGAGGTTTTGCGGCAGTGCTCGTCGATTGTTGAATACACATTTGAGAAGTCGCAGCTCATCCCTATGCGCTTCCAGTCGGAAACGAAGTCGGGCTTGATTTCCTTGACAGTGGCATCGCAAAGCTTGACGAAGTCCGGGCGCGACATCTTGGTTGACTTTACTTTCTTGAGCTTTTCCACAAGGCGCTCGGTGGGCAACCCGTTGTCGTCAGTTCCAAACGGATAAAAGACGTTCTCCCCTTTCATTCTGTGGTAGCGCGCAATTATGTCCTGTTGAGTATAGGAAAACGCATGCCCGATATGCATGTTGCCGGAAACCGTCGGCGGCGGTGTGTCAATTCCAAAAATGGGCGCGCGCGAATCCGGGTTGAACTTGTAAATCTGGCTGTCCTCCCAGAACTTCTGCCACTTTTCCTCAATCTGGTGAATCGTAGGCAGTGGCGCTTTGGATGGCTGCGCTGGCTGTGCAGGTGCATTCTCCGGCATGAACGAGGGTATATTATAAGGAAATTTAAGACCCTCGGAAGATTTAAAATTCCAATTTTAAGCAGCCTCACCGTTCTTCGCTTCTTTGTCCTTTCGTTCTTTTTCCAGGCGCTTCTTTTCGTTTTTCCTTTCAATAAAAAACACAATCCATCCGGCGAGTATCGCTATTCCGACAATGCACAATATATAGATGGAAATTATGCTCTGCGCAAGTCCAAAAATCACCGCCAAGCCAATAAGTATAGACGCAATAATGATGCACCATCCACTAAAATAATAATTCTCACGCTCTTCACTCATTTTTATTCCGCCTTCGACGCAATATAATTACATGAAATCATTTAAATGCATCCATTTGCATTAACTTCATTTTACATCTTTTCAGGCAAACTCGAAGGCGCAATCGGCTCTTCGCATCCAACTTGAGGATTCATCTTTATTTCGATGTCCTCTTCCATATAGATGCTCATGCCGTCTTTTGCCGCGATTGTGTTGATTCCGGTCTTGCTTGAAATCCATTCGCACTGCTTTGACGGGTTTTCATTGTACATTGCAAGGCCAAAATGGGTAAGGACTGCAAGCTTTGGCTTTACTTCTGCGATGAGCGCTGCCGCGTCCTCTGTGCAAAGGTGCCAGGGAATGCGCTTTTCAAGCGGGCGAACGACGTTCAGAATAAGGACTCTTGCGCCCTTGAACTGCTGGCCAAGGCCCGGGAAAAGTTCAGTGTCGGCGGTGTATCCTATTGTCCCTTCAGGCGTTTTCAACATGAATCCTATTGCGCTCGGGTCGCTGTGCTTTGTTTTTGTGGTCTCAAGCGCGCACCATTCGTTCAAGTTGTATTTTTCCTTGGGCTTTGCGCAAATCGCCTTTTCAGGCTTTGAAAGGTGGAAATTAGATATCGGCTTCTCGAAGCCGTCCATATCCTTCATTACGCTTTCCCCGGCTATGAGGGTTCCGCGCACCCGTGTCCCGCCCTGAGTCATCGCTTCAATCATCACTTCAGTGTCAGTGTAATGGTCGGGGTGGCAGTGCGAGACGAAAAGGGCGTTGTTCTTCGTGGGATCGAGGCCAACTTCACGCATGCGCAAAATTGCGCCAGGGCCGGGGTCGACGTTCATCATCAGGTTTCTGGAGGAAATGCGAAAGCCCCCTGTGGAAAGTCGCTGGAAGACAGTCATGAACCTGCCTCCCCCGGTGCCAAGAAAAGTGATGCGTGCCATAACTTCAACCGGTAATCGAAAAACGTTATATCATATTTTGGTCGCCTTTGGTCACCCGCGAATTTCAAACGAGCGCAGTTCCGCACCCTTTATTTTTGACTTAACGACTTCGACTTTTTCCACTTCTGCGGAAGGCGGCCCGTGGCTGCACCACGCGACCATTTGTTCCACGGCATCACTCTCGCCCTCGAAAAGTGCCTCAACGCTGCCGTCGTCGCAGTTTCTTACCCATCCGCCCAATCCGAGACGCGACGCTTCGCCCGCGGTTCCCTGGCGGAAAAAGACGCCCTGCACTCTGCCAAAGACGCGAACGTGCGCCCGCATCATGGAACCTACTTGCTTACTCCGAGAATTTTCCTTATGCCCGCCTGGCTTTCGGCCGGCGTCTGCGTAGTATTGACAAGATACGTTTCCACGCTTTCGAGGTATTTTTTGAAGAATTCCCTGCGAATCCTCTGCTTTCTGGCGTCATTGAGAAGAAGATGCGGGTTGCAGTACTGGTTTGCCACTAAATATTCAAGGGCTTCTTCCACGCCCATCTTCTTGATTGTTGTCGGGTCCGACTTGTCGCGCTTGAAAAGCATCAGCGTTTTGACAGTTGCGCTCTGCCTTATGTGCTCCTTGCCAAGAACCCATCGGAGGTCTGCGACGGCCCTTCCTTCCCTGTCAAGTTTAACGATGTCGGTCAGTTTCGCATACTGCGGCCATATCTTGCCAATGTCGTCGCGGATATAACAGTTCTTCTCCGAACTGAAGGCCATCGCCTCGCCGCCTTCCAGGTTCAGGAAATACCAATCATCAGAAATAATGTGCGTCCGTTCCAGCGCCAAAAGCCCAAAGCCATGCGTCGTCTTGCCGGTTCCGGAGGGCGCAATTATTGAAACGCCTTTCCCATCTATGTCTATCACAGAGCCGTGGACTGAGCCAATCTTGTGGGAATCTTCCAGTATGTCGCCAGCGACGCCAAGCGCAATGCTCTTGACGTATCCGTAGTATCCTATGTTTTTCAATATCGCCGTCTTTGTTGAGGGGTCGTATTTAACATATGTCTCCAGGTTTTTTGTCTTGGCCGGATCTGCAATTTTAGTGTTCACGTCCATGTCCTTGAAGTCGTAGTATGCGATGACCCTGCCGTGGGAGCGGATCATGTCATCCATGAAATAGAAATTATCCTCCCATGAGTCTTTCACGCGCCTGCTGTTTGTAAGCAATTTGATGCAGCAGCCGTTAAGGTTTGCCTTCCTATCAAAAAGCAATTCTTTGTCCAGGTTTTTTCTGATTTTTTCGCACTCGTCAGGCGTTATTATTTCAATTGCATATCCCATAAAGACACCGCCGTTTGCGTTCCAACAGAACAATACAGAAAACGCATATAAGATTGATGAGGCGACCGCCAATAACTTTTATTAACGCCCTCTAGATACAAAATCGATTATAATGGTGAATCTTCAGAAAAAGATGGACGAAGGCGCAGAATGGGCGACTGACGAACTAAATGAGCCCCACTTCTGGCTCATATTGCTTATAATTGCAATGCTCATAATCGCCGTAGTGCTTTTCGCGCTCGGAATGTAATTCTTCCTTTTACTTCTTCGCCTTTAATTTTGAGACAACGCCTTCCGCGATTTCCTTTGACCTTCCGATGTAATTCTTGGGATTGAGCGCCGCTTCAATCTCTTTTTGCTTAAGGTATTTCAGAACGTCCTTGTCCTTTGCGAGGATTTCCTTCATGTGCTTTCCTTCGGCCTCGGAAACCATCGCAGACTTGCGCAAAATTTCGTGCGCTTCCTGACGCGAGCAACCCTTGTTCGTCAAGGCAATTATGACGGATTCCGCCATTGTCCTGCCGTTCGAGATTTCAATATTTTTCAGCATTGCTTCAGGATTGACCTTCAGATTCTTGAAAACTTTGGCGGACTCGGCGACGACGTAATCGGTCAGAATTACGCAGTGCGGTATCAGGAATCTTTCAGCCGATGAATTTGTCAAGTCCCTTTCGTGCCACTGGATGCAGTTTTCGTAGGCCGGGATAATCATTGACCTGGCGATGCGCGCAAGCCCGCAAATCTGCTCGCAGGCCACAGGATTCTTCTTTTGCGCCATCGTGCTGCTGCCCACCTGCTTTGCGACGTCGAACCATTCTGATGCTTCGTTCAGCTCGGTGCGCTGGAGATTGCGTATCTCGGTTGCGAATTTTTCCATCGAGGTTGCGATGTTTGCAAGTATTGAAACGAATTCCGCATATCTGTCGCGCTGGACTATCTGCGTTGCCGCCTCGGCATAGCCGATTCTCAAATCTTTCATCACGATTTCCTGGATTTCCGCCGCATGCTCGCCAAGCGCTGCCGCCGTTCCGGTGGCGCCACTCATCTTGCCGACGCAAACTCTTTTCTTGCATTCGTCAAGGCGCTCAACGTGGCGGTCGACTTCCATCGCATAAACCGCCATCTTTAGGCCGAAGGTCATCGGAACTGCATGCTGGCCATGGGTGCGCCCGATGCAAATTGTTTCCTTGTGCTTGTCCGCAAGATTGACGATGTTGGTGCGCAATTCAACAAGCTGGCTGCGCAGTACAGCAATTGCGTCACGGAAATTCAATGCGTTTGCAGTGTCAACAATATCATAAGAAGTTGCGCCAAAGTGGATGTATTTTTCGCTTTCCTTTGAGCAGTGCTCGCCGAACGCCTTTACGACCGCCATGACGTCGTGCCGGATTTGCGCCTCTATCTCCTTGACGCGCTCTACTTTCACAAGCTTTGCCGCCGCCTTTTCGGTAATCTCTTTTGCAGCCGCAGCGGGAATGTTGCCAACTTTTGCATGCGCCCTCGCAAGGGCCGCTTCTACGTCAAGGTATCTCTGGAGTTTTCGGTCTTCCGAGAAAATCTCCTTCATCTCCTTGCGCCCGTACCTGAAATCGAGAGGACAAACCAGATCCGACATTATATCGGAGGAGAATCCGAATGGCGATTATAAAATGTGGCGGAATTTTGCTTAAATAGCCGGGAATAATTCAGTGGGCGGCAACTTGGCTGCCAGCGGAGGAATCATTTTGAAGAGATTAAAGTGCCCGGAATGCGGAAACGTCGTTGAAGTCGAGGAAAGGGAAAAGCCAGTTTGCGACAGCTGCGGATTCGGCGGGAAAAAGAAGAGCAAGGCCGAAATCCAGCAGTCCGGCAAAGGCATGTTCGAGTTCAAGGGAAAAGGGCTGAGCTTTTTCTGGCTGCTGCTCTGGACTTCGTTCCTGACGTCAATCACCATTGGCATATTCTTCCCGTGGGCATACTGCGCACGCCTGAGATGGGGCGCAAAGAACCTATACTACAACGGGAAGCGCATGCAATTCAAGGGTGATGGCCTTGACCTTCTTGGCCAGTGGCTCTTGATGCTCCTGCTGATAATAATAACGCTCGGAATATACACGCCCTGGGCATATTGCAGGATAATGCGCTGGACCGCAGAGCACACGAGCTTCGAAGAGTAAATCTTCACTTTCCTTTTTTTCCATTTTTGGACAATAACGCTTTAGAAACGTCCAGAGATACTATTTTATTGCCCCTGAAGGGAACAAAATGATTGCAAAACTTGCCGCAATTTCGCTTACGTGCATTTTCATCGCAACTGCGCTTTCCGGCTGCGTTTCTTCGGAAAATCCGGATGATGCAAGCCAGCAGATAGACGAGATAAACGCGCAATTATCAAACGTAAACTGGTCCGCGTATCCGTCACTTTCAGACGAGGAAATCGGGCAGTTGCGCTACCAATACGATAGGTGCCAGGTTCCAGTGAGCGATTATACCGGATTCGAGGATAACAGCGCGACTTATTCGGTCGATTCCCTCGGGAGGACAAGATACGATTTCACTTTCTCGACGCATGCGCTTTCGGTCGTTGCTGAAAAGACGCCTGCATACCGCGAGATTTACGGAAACTGCATAGACTATCTTATCCAAAAAATGCTTGACAAGGAAGCGTGGCGCGACTGGACGGAGAACAACCGAACGACGAATGGCGGCTCAACCGGACCTTACAATCCCGACCCGATTGCCTGGAAGAATATAATGTACAGTGGATACCTCGCGAGCATGATAGGATTCTACGAGCGCCTGACAGGCGACACGAAATATGACAGCGATTTTACTCTTGTTTACAACGAGTCCTTAAAATTCACTTATAACCACAAAACACTCATCGATGCGATTTGCAAGCAGATGACCGAAAATTCATACCACGGCGTATGCTGCGAGGCTGACTCTTGTTTCTGGATTTGCAACCAGATGGGCGTCCTCGGAATAAAATTATACGACCTATTCCACGGCACGGATTATTCAACAGTCCTTCCCGCGTGGTTTGACTGGGCAGAGAGCAATTACATTGTTCCTCCGATGAAAACCGGCCTTGCGCCGGCGTTCATGTATACCGTCTATTCCCCGAGCAACGACATCATGATTCCAGTTCCCGGAAGCGAAGTCAATATTCTTGCAGCGCTTTACATGAATCCATTTGACAGTGCCGGCGCAAGGCAAATTTATGACATGCTCAAAACGCAATACGGGCGCTACGATCCCATAGACGGGAGCGCGTATTTTGTGCAGACAATCGGCGGGACGAACGCAATTTGGAAATACATGGGCTTCGGCCTCATTGACATTATGGCAAGCATCTTCGGGCCGTTCAACCAAAATCCATTCGGAATCTGGTCATCAAGCTCGTATTATGTAATGTCTGACTCTGACTCTACTCTTGCGGGGCTCATGGCCGCAAAAGAAGTGGGCGACTTGGAGATGTATGACAGGATACTTCAATTCGTGGAGCGTTACTACCAGCCGGAATGGAACAACGGTACGCTTTATTACAGAATATACCACTCCGAGGATTCGAAGTTCATGAACGGGATATTGAACTCATGGATTCTTATGGCAAGGGCGAGCGACCCTGGCACGCTTTATGGAATTATGAACAACTTCAATCCTGAGAAATTCGGCGAGCCCGAGCTTTTGGGAATTGACTATCCTGCGATCGAGGTGCGCACCTGCTTCTACGACCGGGCTACTGAAAACATTCTTGTGAAACTCAACGTGTCCAAAGCAGTTGGAGAAA
>JAQUQK010000087.1 GCA_028716125.1 Thermoplasmatota archaeon
GCTTTCCCGTCCTTAAAGGATGGCAAGATTCAGGAATCCGCCGGTTCGGCTACGGTCGATTCTCTCGAATACGGCTTTTTCCTGGCGCTCTGGGAAATCAATCTGAACATGCTGCAGGTCAACGCCCGGCAGCACAAGGTTGTCGACTGGGAAAAATCCGGAGCTGAAGGCTGGCTGGAAATCCTTACGAACGGGATGTGGCGCGCTTATTCGACGGACCGTTTCCCGTCGTTTACTCAGCGCTCGCAATTCGCTCAATTTATGGTTGGCTGGGAGCCGGACGGCGAGGTCAGCTTTGCAAATCCCGGCGGATTGTTCACCGCCCTTGAAAACAAAAAAATCAAATCTCACCATGAGGCAACAGCGGCATTAAATCAGATATTACCAGCCTTTCTGAAAGGTTGGAACTGTACTAAGGAAAACAAGTTTGTAAGCCATTGCGCCGCCAATTGTTCTTTATCCTGTCTGGAGTAAGAGGTTATGACTTATCTTATTTTTGAACTTTCGGGGGATATGGCAATGTGGAGGAACCCGTTCGAATCGATGGGTTCCTATTCCTGCCTGGGGCCGTCTCCCGCCAATCTCGCAGGGCTGCTCGGTGCGGCGATGGGTATGGCTTCGCCGCGTTCGCAGGGGGCGGCTACCGATTGGAAGGCTCTCAAACAATTGGACAAAAACGGTCTGCCCTGGCCGGTATCGCCGGAATTGCTGAAATGGGAGGAAGATAACGATTATCAGGTTGCCTGCCGCTGGCAGGGCGGCTTTCCGCGCCGGATTCCGTGGAATGTTAACGGCTGCAAAGAAATCGGAAAAGGTGAAAACCTGAGACTTCAGCAGCAGGTAATCGACCGGCCGCTTTATCAGGTTGTCGTGAGACTTGAAGCGAGTGCCGCAGCGGCAACAGCCGGAGCCTTACAGCGACCGGCATTTCCGCTTTACCTTGGCGCTTCGTTCTGCCCGGCAGTCGTCAAACAGATACGGATATCGGATGAATTGCCTTCCGGGGGAAACTGGGCTCAATTTAAAAAGACGGCCTGGGGAGAGGTTACGCCGTTATCCAGACACGTGATCAATGCGAATGAAACTTGCGAACGGATTCACAGCGACGGCTACTGGCTGTATCCGACTCCCGACTTTCCCGGTGAAATTCAAACCGATCCGTTGATCAAAGGTTATTGCCGTCTGGAGAAAAAAGACGAATGAAGCTTTTAAGCCACGGAGCCGGTTCATGCCTGCTTCAGCACTTGCGGGAAGTAAGCGGAGCCGCACAGAACCTCGAGGAAAAAGTTATCTGCTGTTGTCATGATATCGGTAAAGCCACCACTGCTTGGCAAAACTATATCCGCAGCGGCAGCGCCGTTTATCCGCACCACCATGCCGCCTCCGGCGGTCTGCTCGCCAGTCTGCTAATAAAATGTATGGATCGCGAGAACGTAGCCTTTCATGCCCTGGTAGCGCTGCATAGCGGCGCAGCGCATCATTCGCTCCTGGCCCTGTGTACTCATAACCGGGATGAATTCTGTATCGTTGCCGCCGACTCCCAGGTCAAAGATTTTTTTCTGGATGAAGTCGAAGGCGTTAAATCGTTGCTGCCGGAAATCAACCGCCGGATATTCGAAACGGCCTGGGACGAATTTACAGTGCTGGCGTCGCTGCCGCAGGATCAGATCAACGCCTGCAATCAATGGCTGACCGGTTCCGGCGAAATGCGTTTACAGGCATTTCTGGCGGCGAGGTCGCTGCTGGGGCGCATGTGTTATCTCGATCACCGATCGGCGGCGGTCCAGTCTGGAAGCCGCCGCGTTCTTACCGACTGGCAACAGGCATACCCTGACCGCCGTTTTCTGGCCAGGACGCCGCGAAACTATCCCGACAGCGGAAGGACTCTACATCGGCTCAGAAAAGAACTTAAGACGGCCTTTCATTCCTGCCTAGAAAGTACCGATACGCCGTTTTACTTCATCGACGCCCCGACCGGGCTGGGCAAGACCGAAACCATGCTTTCTGGAGCCGAACTGTTGCAGGATAAATACACGCTTAACCGGATTGTTTTTGCCGTACCCCAGATATCGATTGCCGACCAGATTTTTGCCGAATATTTCAATGAGCGTGACCATGCCCAGATATGGAACTTCCTGCGCCAAGAGAAAAAAGCTTCGCCGGGGGAATGTGAAAGTAATACCGCTCCCGGATTTACGCTGGACCTGGCGGCGCAGCCGTTCAGCGAATCATATAATATCACCACGTTCAATCAGGTGCTCCTGGCCATGTGTCATCCCCATCGAATGCGCTGCATCAGAAGTTTGGGGTTGAAAAATGCCGTAATTATCATGGATGAATTCCATAAACTGCCCATGTCGATCCTGCCTTATTTTTTCCGTATCGCAACGGAGTACGCGCACCGGCATAACTGTCGTTTTATTTTCGGTTCGGCAACGCCCCTGGAGGAATTCGAATATCTTGGTCTGGCCGGTTCCGGACGGATGCCTAAAACACTTACCGCCACGCTGTATTCCTCCCCGGCGGTTGACGACCGCCGCCGTTACCGTTACTTGGGTGCGCTCGCTATTGACGGGCTTATTGACGCCATTGACGCTTTCCAGGCCGGTTCTCAACAAAATCTATTGGTGGTGCTCAACCTGGTTTCTGAAGGCACCTGGCCATTATTCAAACATTACAGCGGTACTTATAATCCGTGGCGGCAACTCGCGCTGCTGGAACAGGAGGAAAGTTCACGCGCCATAGTTTTTCTTGACGGGCTGGTCCCGCCCCTGTTGCGGCGGCAACTGGTTACCGCCTGCAAAAAAGCCATGCGGCGGCGGCCGGTAACCCTGATCAGTACGCAAATGGTGGAAGTCGGCGTCGATCTGGATTTCGACCATGCGCTGGTCGACTATCAAGGGCTGGCCGCCACTATCCAGCGCGGCGGCAGAGTAGGACGTGAAGGACGTGAATATCCCTGTACCGTGGAAATATTCTCGCTGTTAACTTCATCCGGGGATACTTCTTTCGCCAGACTCTGTGAGGTTCAGCTCAAAAATGATTTCCGGCTGAATGACGGCAAATTCAGGGATATTGCCCAAAAAACAGAGCGGTTCTGGCAGCGGGAAACCCGTTTTCTCGAAAAATTGACGGCTGGGCAATTGCTTAAGGATTCCGAACTGACGGCCGCGCTGCTTACTGTTCAGGAGCGGATATTCGGCAAAAACGAAGCGCCGGATCTGCTCGCGGATTTTTTCCCGGAAGCCATGGGATATGGCGAACTTGGCGTTGACCTGCTAGCCGGACAATATATCGCGGAACTCTTTTCCGGTGAATATGGTTCCGACCTGCTGCTGCTTGAGGATGAGGCAATGCTCGAACAACTGAATGCAATGCTTGAACAGCTTGCTGATGCCGCGAAAGACGATACGGTATTTAAACGCCTTAACCGTTTTATCGCCGACCGGACAATAAACGTTACCGACAGAATAAAAACAGAACTGGGCCTGATTCCGGCCGGACAAATTGAGTTGCGCGATAATCTCCCGTGCATGCTGCTTGCTCCGCCTATATTATGACAAGGAGATTTAGCTTATGCATATTACAGGAAAAGAGATCAGTTACCTTTATATATGCAAACGAAAATTATGGTTTTTCAGGCACGGACTACGTCCGGAATTAGAAAACGATAATGTACGGATTGGCATGCATCTCAACGAGACCGCTTTCCGACGGGAGGAAAAGGATATCCCAATCGGGGAAGCAGGAGTGATCGATTGGGCGGCATTTAAACACGGTATAATTCACGAAACAAAAAAAGGGCGCAGCCCAGGTAAAGGCGACGAAGCTCAGGTACGTTATTATTTATGGTGGCTCAATGACAACGGTATTAGAGTTTCAGAGGCGCAAATACATTACCCGAAAATGAAGAAAACCAACGTCGTCAAATGGACCGAAGCCGCGAAAATACAAGCGGAACTCGACGTCGCCGCCTGTCGGAAAATCATTGAAGAGCCGAAACCGCCGGAAGTTTGTAAATATCCTTATTGCAAATCCTGCGCCTATATGGAATTGTGTTACTCATGAACTTGTATCTAACTAAAGCCGGAAGGCTGCGTCGCAAAGACAATACGCTGTCCTTTGAAATGATGAACCTGCCCGAAGAACAACTCATCAACGAGGAAGAATCTCCGGAACTCGAATACATGAATCCCGACCAGAAACATGCGTTGCCGGTCGAAACCATTGACGCCATCTATGTTTTCAATGAAATGACCTTTAATAGCAAACTGGTCACGTTTCTCGGACAGAAGAAAATTCCGGTGCATTTTTTCAACTACTTTGGCAATCATTGCAATACTCTGTTGCCTCACGCCGAACAACTCAGCGGCGACTTGGTGATTCGTCAATCGCAGGCCTATTTGGATAATGAAAAACGCCTTTCATTCTGCCGCTCCCTCTTAGATGCAACCTTTCACAACATTCTTTCCGTACTCCAATATTATCAGCGCCGTAAAAGCGGCTTGGAGAATGAAATTGAAAGAGTTAAAACACTTTCATTGTCCCTGTCCGAGTGCCATTCCCCGGACCAAATGATGGGCATCGAGGGTAATGTCAGGAACGTTTATTATTCGGCTTGGAAAACCTGGTTGGGCGCACCGGCGAAAAACTTCAAACGCGTCTATCATCCTCCGGACAACCCTCTCAATGCACTGATTTCTTTTTTGAACAGCCTGTTATACACCACCTGTGTCAGCGAGATGTATCGCACCGCTCTGTACCCGGGCATCTCTTACCTGCATACGCCGCAGACCAGACGTTTTTCGCTGGCACTCGACCTGGTCGAACCATTCAAGCCGATTATCGTTGACCGCCTGATTTTCCGGCTCCTGGGACACGGCGAAATTTCCGACAAGGATTTCCGTCCGCATACCAACGGCATGCTGATGACTGAAGACGCCCGGAAACGAGTTCTCACGGCCTGGGATGAACAGTTGCGCCAAACTGTGGATTACCCGGCACTGAAACGTTCAGTGTCGTACCGGCGCTTGTTGCGTCTCGACTGCTACAAGTTAATCAAATTTCTGCTTGAAGACCAGGAATTCAAACCTTACAGGATAAAATACTGATGTTTGTTATTATCGTCTATGATACCGAAGCGAAAAATTGTGTCAAGCTCCATAAACATTTGAAAAAATATTTAAACTGGAATCAGAATTCCGTTTTTGAGGGAATTGTTACAAAATCGCAATATTTTGAAATTAAAGATATCCTTGACCGTAAACGAGCAGAAAAAAGTCATATAACCCTATATATCATGGAAAATGAAAAATTGCTGACGCGGGAAGAGCTTGGTGAAGCCAGAGGAAACGTGTCAAATATTATTTAATCTTTATAGGATAAAGACTTGCATTATTAGAGGTCGACAGACTGAAAACAGGGTTTTTATCGGGTTCTTTGACAATTATATATAGATTTTGAGCTGGACAAACTTATATTTTCGGCGTATATTTACGGGTCTCCCTCAAACCGAAGTGGATTAGAAACAAAGGATTTGCCTCTGAACTGCAAAACTGTCCGCTTGGTCTCCCTCAAACCGAAGTGGATTAGAAACAAAAATACCCGCAAATGGTATTTGAAGGAAAAAACAGTCTCCCTCAAACCGAAGTGGATTAGAAACGGGAGTGTTCCAGTTGTCCTTGAGTGTTTTTCCATCGTCTCCCTCAAACCGAAGTGGATTAGAAACATTTCTTTTCATCTTCCAAGCTGTTCCGGCGCTGCGTCTCCCTCAAACCGAAGTGGATTAGAAACAAAGGATTTGCGTCTGAATTACAGAATGCTCCGCTCGTCTCCCTCAAACCGAAGTGGATTAGAAACCTTTCCGACCACCTTCGGATGAGAGCAGATCACCTCGTCTCCCTCAAACCGAAGTGGATTAGAAACATACTTAACCTTATCAGGGAAAGCAACGGGGTTGAGGTCTCCCTCAAACCGAAGTGGATTAGAAACCCTGTTCGGTCCCGGCAGAGCGGTAAATATAAACCTGTCTCCCTCAAACCGAAGTGGATTAGAAACAACTAAAACGCGACAAAAACGCTCAGGTTCTCCGGGGTCTCCCTCAAACCGAAGTGGATTAGAAACGTTCTGAATTGGTGCCAATGCTGCGGGATTATAATGTCTCCCTCAAACCGAAGTGGATTAGAAACACTCGAGTCCGGCGCGTTCCTTATCGGCAAGCGCCTGTCTCCCTCAAACCGAAGTGGATTAGAAACCGCAATTCAACAATACTCTTGCCGGATTGCTACGTAGTCTCCCTCAAACCGAAGTGGATTAGAAACCTTATGAGCCTCTTCACGTCCGCCGCCGGACAATACGTCTCCCTCAAACCGAAGTGGATTAGAAACGGATCAGTTGTAGCTTTTGCATATAATGTAAGAGTTGTCTCCCTCAAACCGAAGTGGATTAGAAACCAAATAGCTTTTAAATCTATTATAGCAATGATTATAGTCTCCCTCAAACCGAAGTGGATTAGAAACGAATTACAAATGGCAATTGATAAAGGTAGAAAAGAGTCTCCCTCAAACCGAAGTGGATTAGAAACCTATCAACTATCATTAGCCTTCATCGCCAGACTTGCGTCTCCCTCAAACCGAAGTGGATTAGAAACAAATCCCCACACCTCGCGACTAGCTCGCCCGGTTAAGTCTCCCTCAAACCGAAGTGGATTAGAAACTTTATGAAGAAGATGAAGCAATTCCATGCAAAAAAGGGTCTCCCTCAAACCGAAGTGGATTAGAAACTCTGAAAGTAAGATCAGTTACAGCACTGAAAAATAGGTCTCCCTCAAACCGAAGTGGATTAGAAACCATTATATCAGGACAAGCAAATTCCACACGATAAAGTCTCCCTCAAACCGAAGTGGATTAGAAACCCCGTGTTCGCCACGCAAAAACGTCCGCTTGAGTTCGTCTCCCTCAAACCGAAGTGGATTAGAAACTGAAAATAAAGAACCCCTATCATCGGGGCACACAAGTCTCCCTCAAACCGAAGTGGATTAGAAACTCTCCTTATGTTTCTTCTATTATACCCCCGCCTTTTGTCTCCCTCAAACCGAAGTGGATTAGAAACAAATAACCGCCAAACTCTCGGAGCCATTTAGAAAAGGTCTCCCTCAAACCGAAGTGGATTAGAAACAGATAGAAGCAAGTATTTGAGTACCGCCGCTTGGAGGTCTCCCTCAAACCGAAGTGGATTAGAAACCGATAATATCTGTTTTGCGGATTACTCCTGTTTTCGTCTCCCTCAAACCGAAGTGGATTAGAAACATATACAGACCAGCCATGAAAGATAAAGACAAAAAAGTCTCCCTCAAACCGAAGTGGATTAGAAACATTATTTGAGCCGTCGAATGTAAGCGGACTAAGAGCTTATCAACTAATAATTCTATAGTTTTGGATAGATTGCCATTATCTTATTCATGGTAATCATCGTAGCGGCCAAATAGAGAAACCCGTTGTATGCACAGGCCGTTTTCTCGTAACGAAC
>JAQUQK010000088.1 GCA_028716125.1 Thermoplasmatota archaeon
AATGAGTGATACCACTTGCATTCCTGGATGTACGCTTCCAATGGGGTTTCTGCGCGCTCGAAAAAGAAATGGGTATAGCCTGCATTAAGGGATTCGGAGGTTTTTGCTATGTCCGTTCCGAGGTCGCAGTCCGACCGTCCCACGTAGTTTGCACTTTCACCGTCCCTGGAAAGTATGAATGCTCCAACGGTTCCCATAGGCAATTTGTCGGCATCTGAAATCGGAAACGCCTGGCGCCTGAAAATACCCATAATTATCCTAATGGCGCTTAATGTAGATATAAATTGCCTAAAATCCTGAAAAAAGACAAGAAATTAAGAAACTCTCAGTAATGGAGCTGAGGTTGGGATTTGAACCCAAGAATTGCAGATCTGCAGTCTGCCGCGTTGGACCACTCCGCTACCTCAGCAAAAAACGCTTCTGGGCCAGATAGGGGGGAATAAAGAAAGAGAATATATGGCTTGCTGGCAATGTTTACTTCTTTTCGGCCGAAGCTTCCGGCTTCTTTGCGCTCTTGACAACCGCGAAAATGATTGCCGCGACTATGCCGACGATAACCAGAAGCGCAAGCGCGTCGGATGGCTGCTGGAGAATCTTCAGGTCCAGGCCGCTGACGATTATTCCCGCGATTGCTATTCCAGTGAGCGCTTCACCCGCAATCAGGCCGGATGCGAGAAGAGTCCCGTTGTCCAATGCCTCGTTCTTTGCCGCTTTTACCGCTTCGGATGCCGTTGCTTCATCTTTTATGCCGAGTTTCTTGTTCAGCCTGCGCTCTATAATTTCGCGCGCAATTCCGCCAAGCATCATCGGCACACTCAGCGTGACTGGCAAGTAAATTCCTACCGCTACCGGCATTATCGGGAGGTTGAGCATGATAAGGACAATTGCCATGACCATGCCGCCGATGAGGAATGGCATCGGGGTCGTGCCCTGGAAGAGGGACTGCGCAACCGTAGCCATCATGTTTGCCTGCGGGGCAAGAAGGCCGCCTGCTCCAAAGCCGTATGCCTTGCGGAGAAGCTCGAGTATCGGGGCGATTATCAGCGCAAGCGGAATGACGCCTGCGATTTCGGCAAGCTGTACGCGCCAAGGGGTTGCGCCGACAATGTAGCTGGTATTGAAATCCTGCATGACGTCGCCGGATATTGCGGCTGCGCAGCATACTACTGCCGCAACTCCAAGCACTGCCGCTATGCCTGCCGTCCCGGTTGCACCCATGCCCATTACAATGATGGATGCGAACAGAAGGGTGGCAATTGTGACACCTGAAATTGGGTTGTTGGAGCTTCCGACAAGTCCAGCAAGATATCCTGCCACTGCGCTGAACAGGAATGCCGCGACCACCATTACTATAGCGCCAACGCTTGCGATGAGGATGTTTCCGCTGAGCGCAAAGTAAAGTATGCCTACTGGTATGACCATCAGGACGATTGCTATGAACGTCTTTTTCATGTCAAGGTCTTTGTCAGTGCGCAACTGTCCGCCCGCGGACTTCTTGAATGCTGTTGTAACGCCCTTTGCAAGGGTTTCGCGCATCTTGAAGAGAGTCCAAAGCCCGCCGATGACCATCATGCCGATACCGACGTATCTTATCTGGGTGCTCCAAATTGTGTAGAATGAATCAAGTGGAGAAAGGCCGGGGCTTGGCGCTCCTCCCATGAAGTAGAGAAGCGGGATTAATATGAGCCAGCTGATCATGCCGCCGGAAAGGACCATTGCCGAAATCTTGGGGCCGATGATGTATCCGACACTCATGAGCGCAACCGAGATGTTCAGGCCGCCGTAGATGAATCCTTCACCGGTCTTTGTGGACGAGCCGCCGACCGAGTATTTGCCAATCGGAAGCACGCCTTGAACAACTTCGCTGAAAAGGTTAAGGGCGCTCTGGGCGAACTTGAAGACTATGCCGGTTATCATCGCCCAAACGATGTAAATTGTCTGCTTGCCGCCTTTTGCGCCAACCTTGAGGACTGACGCCGCGGCAACGCCTTCTGGGAACGGAAGCTTTGATTCAATTATAAGGACGCGACGCAGCGGGACTGTGAAAAGAACTCCGAGAATGCCGCCTGCCAGTGCAATTGAGGTTGTTATGATGTAATTGAAATCAGTCCATGCGCCGACGATGAGAAGCGCAGGGATTGTGAATATTACGCCAGCCGCGAGCGATTCTCCGGCAGCGCCCGCAGTTTTGGCCGCATTTACCTCAAGTATGTTGCTGTTCTTGAAAATTCCAAAGAGCACAGCCATGGAAATTACTGCCGCAGGAATTGTCGCCGAAACCGTCATTCCTGCAAACAGGCCCAGATATGCGTTCGCTGCGCCCATCAGCATTGAAATGAGACCGCCGATGATACATGCGCGTATAGTCAGTTCCGGAAGATTCATCGACGCCGGAATCATTGGCGCCCCTGGCTCGTAAGCCTTTGCCTTCAAAATAGCCTTCTTGAACAAAGCCATTAAAATCAAGGGTTGAATAAGGATGGCGATTATAAAATATACGGAGATGCAAAATTATGCGTTTCCATACGATTCGCCGCGCACCAATGCAGATGCGACCAGATGCGCAATCCGCAGGCATTCCGGCATGTTTCCGCGTTTTGTTGCGAATGAAATGATTTCCTGGGCTTCGGATTTTTGAATTCCCGTGTATTTTACAAATAGTGAGCCGCCCATTGTGCGTATCTCAGTCAGCCGGTGTTTTTTCAAAACCACAAGTCTTTTGCTCCAATCCAAAAAGTGCTTCTTCAGCGCATCTTCAATAGCGGCAAAATCCGGCCGGTCGCGCGTAATTGTGATTACTGGAATTCCTGTTTCTTGGTTCAAAATCCCAATGTCAACGACATTGAATCCGCCGACTGCGCCGCCGTTTACCAAAATGGCGCGAATCTGCTCTTTGAAGCGCGAAGCGTTAACCGCATCTGCAATTTTTTGAGTGGCATCGCCGCCATCCACCGCAACACTAGTTACCAAAATCCCTTCGACATAGTCGGCGCCGCGCATCACAACGCCCGCAACGGGAACGTTTTCAGCGCGGTGCTTTTTTCCCTCTTTGTCAAACGTGAACGGGCCGTCGTCGAATCCGATTATCCGCGATTCTTTTTTCAATTTCAGATGAACACCGGCTGCGCGCCGGCAGCCAAATGCGTTGATGCCTATTGTTTCGCAAGCGCTTCCTTTATCTTTCTTGCAAGCGTGCTGTTTATGGTTGCGCCATCGACCTTGCCGCGCATCTCTTTCATCACAAGTCCCATCAATGGCCCGGCAGCGCCCTCGCCCTTCTGGCGCACGAATTCGATTTTTTCGGCAATTATTTTGTCCACGAGCGCTTCAAGTTCCCCAGCGGACGCGCCTCCAACGCCTGAAAGCGCCTCTGCGACTGGTTTGCCGTCCGCAAGCACTGCTACGACTGTCGGCAAAGCCTCCTTTGCGAATTTTCCTTCGGAAAGCGCGCCAAATACTGCAAGAATTGCATCGTCTGAAATTCTGGAAACGTCATTGCCCTTTGATTCAAGCTCTGGAATTATGTTGAACATCAGGCGCGCAACTATTGCGGAAGGCGCCGCCCTTGCCAAAAATTCGAATCTTTCGAATTCGCCCGAGCGGACGATCTGCTTTGCAATTTCGGCGCTGAGGCCGTATTGCTGCTCGAAGCGCTTTGCCTTCGCATCAAGCGACTCTGGCAAATTCGCTTTTATTTTTGCGAATTGTTCCGCGGAAATTCGTATCTGTGGAACATCTGTCTCGGGATACATCCTTGCCGCGCCAGGCATCGGGCGCATGTATTCCGAAGTATTGTCTGGAAGCGCCCTTCTTACTTCCTCAGGCACGCCCGAAAGCGCCAGTTTCGCCCTGTCGATTACCGCGGAAAGCGCAATCCTTGCAATCTTTTCCTTCTCGGCGACCATCACAAACGCGTCGTTCTCGCCAAGTGTCAGGTGCTGGCGCACAGATGCGACTTCGGCTTCAGTTATTCCATATGCCGGAAGCTCATCAGAATGGAAAATTCCCTTGACGCCTGCGCGCGTTTTTGCATACGCCGAAAGCTCTTTTCCGAGCCTTGGTGCAACTGCGCCGTGCTCGCCTTTCTCAATAACACCTGCAAATCCCGGAAGTTTTACAGCAAGAATTTTTCCGCCAGAAGAAAATGCTGATGCGACGACTTTTGATTTCGACTGCGCAAGAACTTGAGTTATGTCAATTATTTCAGAATGAACTGATGCGCTGCGTTCTTTTAGTTTTGCGGCAACAGACACTAATTTCAGCTGGCGCGCCGCCTCAGCCTCGACCATAAGCGGAACGCTGCGCAAGTCTTGAACTCCTTTGATTTCGACGCGCGAGCCGCCCTTGACTGAAACGTTCAAATCCTGCCGTATTGTTCCAAGGCCGCGCTTGACTTTCCCAGTAGCGCGAAGCAGAAGCCCGATTGCAAGCGCAACGTCCTTTGCCTGCTCCGGCGTGCGAATGTCAGGTGCTGTCGCAATCTCGACAAGCGGAATTCCAAGGCGGTCAAGCGAATAGGTTACGCTTTCCGCATCGTCTGAAATTTTGCGGCAGGAATCTTCCTCAAGGCAGACCGTCTGAATTCTCGCGCCATCAACTTTCCCGCCCATAGCAAGAAGTGCGGTTCTCTGGAATCCGCCGGTGTTAGAGCCGTCGACCACAATCTTTCGCATAAAATGCGCTTCGTCTACCGGCTCCGAGCCAAGCATTGCGCAAATCTGAAGTGCGATTTCCATTGCCTTCGCATTTGGCGCGTGAGGCGGCTCCTCGTCCCTTTCAACGAGGCATGAACCGCCCTTTGGAGAGATATACTTGTAAAATCTTGCGCGCTCGGCCGCAGCTGCCGCGGCAACGTCGGTTGCGCCAAGTTCGCTTCTAGTGGTGTGAAGCCTTCGGAAGAATTTCTCGCCGTCGTCAGAAACGACGTCTGAAGAGCAGTTGCAAAATAATTTGTTTGTGTCGAGTTGCTGGTGGATTTCAAGGCCCACCATAAGTCCAATTTCTTTCCAATCCATTGCGGCCATTTAATCCCTCAAACTTTCAATGATTTAACGTAATTCGCAAAAGCGCCAAGCGCCAATCCGCGGTGTGAGTATTTTCCTTTTTCTTCCGGCTTCATTTCCGCAAATCGTCTGCTTTCGCCATCAGGAACGAATATCGGATCGAACCCGAAACCATTTTTGCCTGCCTGCGATTCCGCGATCTTTCCCCTGCAGATTCCCTTGAAAAGCGCAGGCTTTTTGCCCGGCACAGTGTAAACAAGAACCGCCTCGAATCTTGCATTTCGCCCTTTGCCATTTGCGCTTTCTAGCAGTTTCAAGATTCCTTTGCAGTCAAGCGTGTCGTGGACAAAGTGTGAATAAGGCCCAGGAAACCCTTTCAGCGCATCCACAAAAAGCCCTGCATCTTCCAGAATGAACGCTTCCTTCGGCGCGTGCTTTTCAATCACATGCTGCGCAGATGCGAGCGCCACTTCTTCCAATGTGTCCGCCTGGATTTCAGGGCAGTCGACGTCCCACTGGCGAACGCAAAAGCCGGCGCCAAGGCGCGCCTGCGCCTCAAGCACCTTGTTCTTGTTAGAAGTGACGAAATTTATAATCATCATTTCGGCATCGGAACCAGATTGATATAAGTAGGGGTTATTTTCAAAATCACTTAATATCGCAAATGATGTATTTTGCGGAAGGGCCGTAAGAAGCCAATTTTTTGTTCAAGTCCGCATTTTCAACAATCTTGAAACCGAAGCGTTTCCAGAGAATGTATGTGCCGTAGACCGAGACGCCGGCGAGATGCGAAATGCCCATTTCCAGCGCGAGATTCTTGATGTATTCCATATACTGCGCGGATGCACCTTTACCCCTGGCTTCCGGCAGTATTGCAATATCATGGGCGTAAATGCAATCCGGCTTTGAAGGCAGTTGTTTAAGGAAAGAATCCAGAGGCGGTATTGAATTCAAAGTCCATGGGTGCGAAATTCCACAGCCGACAATTTTTGTTCCAGACATCAGTTTGCGGCAGCCTTCAGGGAAAAGAAGAATTTTTTCTTTGAAAACTTCGGGCCTTTCCGGCAGGCCTGGATGAACCTGCAGCGCAATCTTGTTCACGCTTTCAAGGTCTTGAGGAAGAAGAGGAAGCCATCGGAGAGTTTTCACGGTTTGCCTCGCTTACAGGAATTTGATTCCCTTTGGCATCTCTGGCAGATATTTGCGGAAGCTCGCCGGCCACTTCTCTGGGTCGATGCCCTTCTGCGCGAGGAATGCGACAGTCCAGCGCTCCAATCCAATTCCTGAGCATCCTGACCATAGGTCGCTCTTCTGCCCCTTGATATTGAACGCCTTGGTGTATTTGTCGCCGACGATTGAAAGGTTCTGGAATTCGAGCCATTCGGATGCTTCGCGCGTTCCGCGGTACGGCAGGTATGCCTCGAAGTCAATTGTTCCCTTTATCTTGGCGTCTGCATCATCAACCCCACTCTGCCCGGACTGCTGCATATAGAAAGGCGTGACCCAGGCCATGCGCCACTCCAATTGCAATATGTCGTTGAAGACGTGCTTGTATTTCTCAATCAGTTTTTCGCGCAATTCAACGAGCTGCTCCTTTGTTCCGATGTAAACCGGTTCAATTCTGTGGAATTCATCGACGCGTTCTATTCCGTGGCGCCCGCCTGATTCATATCTGTTGGAAACTGCGGTGTCGTCGAATATTTTTACAGGAAGCGACTCGTCGGCGATGGTCTTTCCCTGCATCGACCAGTAAATTGTCGGGCACTGGGCGTAGCAGACGGCAGTCATGCTCGGCTGGACTAATTTCTGGAATTCTTCCAAAGGCACTTCCTTTGTTATCTTGACATAATCGCGGAAAGTTTCCCAGGCGGCCGGATCGCGCGTTTTCGGCTCGAAGAAATAATAGTGCTCCTGCGGCATTCCCTCCAAGTGGCCGGTCTTTATCAGGGTTTCAAACGAATCGTGGTGCGGCTCCATTATCTCCTGGAATCCGAGCGGCTTTAGGACTTCTTCAATCGCAATGCGCTCCATCGTCTTGAGAACTGCCGCCGCCTGCGGCCTGAAAAACCATTTTCCTTTTGTCGGCCCTTGCTTTAGCCAGTCCTTTGCAAGCATTTCATCGGTTGGGTCCTTTGCAGATGCGTGTTCCTTTGCAGGCGACGCCCACATGAGCTGCCAGAACTCGCCCTTGCCTTCGTATTTCTGCTGCGCGACCTTGCTTGACACGAGATTTATCATGCGGTCGATGTAGTTTTTCTGAAGGAAATCCTCGCTGACTTCCTTGAGCTTCATCGTGCAGACTGCGCCTTCGAACGACAGTTCGGCAAACGGTATCTGAAACTGATGCAGAGGCTCGGATGGCAGCGGGAATTTTATCGTGTAAGATTCAATTTTTGCGTCCCTTACGCCAATCTTATGCTTCACGCCGAATTCTGCGCCAAACGCCTTTCTAAATCTGAGAAGCGCATCATGCGGCCTGACAAATCTGCCGGAAA
>JAQUQK010000089.1 GCA_028716125.1 Thermoplasmatota archaeon
CATCCACCGCCCGTTGCCCAAGGCTTAACCCTTGCTCGGTAGCGAAGGCGCTGACGGAAAGAACGACGTACGGTTTTCCCATCGATCGCAATGACTTCCCGATCCAAAGCCTCGGCATAGCCGGCGACCCCTTGGTAAAAACACTGTTTCGAAGTTACGGGGGTTAATCAAGGTGAACACCCGGCGAAAGGTGTCATGCGAGAACACCCTCGCTTAAATCCAGGAAAGTAGCGAGCCAGTCCTTCTTCATGTCGCCGTAATGGGCAATAGCTGTCCAGGTTTCTGCACCGGCAATGACGGCGCTGACCGCAATAACCAGGATATCAAGCAGCTTATACTGAATACGCCCCGGGCGGCGTGGATCTGATAACTCCCAAAAAGATTTTACAATCCCATCCACCATGACTTTTCTCTACTGTTTTAAAAAGTGGAAGATTATCGCTTATAGTCAGGATGATTTTAATGCGTAACCCCTGGGTACAGGATCGTCTAGATCCAGCCGGCAAAACCAGCGGTAGGCCAGGTTCAAATTGACTTCCTCACACAGACGACATTCGGAGCGAATCCCAAAGCAATAGCCAAGAATCAGCATCCGGATCATTAGCTCAGGATCAATCGAAGGCCGTCCGATGGGACTGTAAAACTCCGCTAAGTGCTGGCGTAAATCGCCCAGATCGAAGAAGCGGTTGATGCCTCTCAAGAGAGGATCTTGGGGCACGTGGTTTTCGAAGCTGAAGCAGAAGAATAATTGTTCCTGAACTCCGGATTGTTGTCCCATCATGGCTACATCTCGTGATCAAGTAGGCGTTAGAGGTATTTTACTCATCTAATCTCTATCTAGCATGGCACTTTTTCAATACAATCGGTCGGTTTCGGACAAAATAGGGTAAGTTTAAACAAACGACAGAACCACTGTACGTCAACGCATCACCCGTCCTTCTATGACGACCGGATGCAGATTCAGCAGCGTGGTGAATGCGGCAGCCAGTGTGGTCCGGCTACCGGTCGTGAACGCTTCCAGCGTGCCAGCGTGGCTGGCCGGGTTTTGTATTCCGTCCTGTTCCAACAATCGCAGCAATTGGCGCGCCACCGCTGCGCCGGTGTCGATGATCGTGACCGGGGATTTGCCGGCGCGCATTGCCGCTTCTTCGATCAATGCTTGTACAAACGGGTAATGCGTGCAGCCCAGCACCAGCGTATCGGCACCCTGCGCGATCAGCGGCGCGACGTAGCGATGCACCAGCAAAGCGGTCGCGGTCGACTGCAATTCGCCTTTTTCGACTTGGTTGGCGAGACCGATGCAGGCCTGCGTCACAAAGCGCACGCCGGTTGCGGCGCTGATTTGTTCGCGTAGCAAATTGAATTTTGCGCTGGCCAACGTGCGGTCGGTCGCCAGTACGCCCACGGTCCTGGATTGCGTCAGCGCCACCGAGGGCTTTAAACCGGGCTCCACGCCGATTACAGGCATTGCCGGGTAGGACGCGAGCGCAACGCCTTGATTGCCGCCGCTGTGGCAGTGTTGCAGGCCACCACGAGTGCCTTCGCGCCGCGTTGCACCAGGAATGCGGCGATCGCCAACGCGCGCTCGACGATCACGGCTTCCGGCTTGTCGCCGTAGAGCGCAAAACCGGCATCGGCGAAATACAGCAAATGCTCGTGCGGCAGCTGCGTGCGGATGTGCCGCAGCACCGACAAGCCGCCGATGCCCGAGTCGAACACGCCTACCGCACTATCGGCGGCCATCGAGCAGATCGTCGTGACCGCGATCTCGCCGACCGAGCTTGCGGTGATTTGGTCCTGCCACTCTTTCGGTCCGGCGTTATGTACTGAGGTTCCCTTGGTCATGTCATCTGCCCACCAAAGCTCTTCGAGTGGCATGATCGCGTAGTCAAGTACCTGCGGCCCTTTCTTAACCATGAACTTAGCGGTATAGGACACTGAAAACAAGGCTTCCACGGCCTGCGCATACTCTTGCTATGTGTTAGGATCACCTTCACCGTCGACTATAAGAAATTTAAAATTTGGCACTTCAATCTGTACAACTTTCTTGGCAGATGGTTGGTATAGGTGCTTCAAGTCTTTTTTGAGATCGATTTTTTTCATACTTTTGTAAGTTGAATGTAACTACGAAGCCATAGCCAAATCGGCTTCTATCGGAAGCCGTTTACTCATATCCAGATCAAATCGCCCATACGGATTTACATGACTATAAATCAACGGCGACAATGCTCTCAAGTCCGCAGTTTTCATCCTGTTACACCAGGTCTTTTCCGATAGCACCCGTTGGATCATCAAGGTATTCACGTAAACCAGGCATAATTGCAACAAATGCAGCGACAATACCGATAATTCTTGATCTTCCAGCCTGTTGCTGGCGACCTCACCGCTCTTGCCGTAGAAGATGAATCCATTAGCGCTGTTCCAGTTTTCTACACCGTTCAACCCCTCGTGAATCTCGCGGCGCAGTCCTTCCGAATCAATATACCGGCATAAGAAAATGGTTTTCAACACCTTGCCAAGTTCCGCTAAAGCTTGGTAAGTCGGATGTTGCGGATTGCTACGCGTAAAGCGGCGAAGAATGGCTTCGGCTTCTGCTGTACTCAGGCGCAACGCCGTTGCGTACTTGATCATTTTATCATACTGTTGGCAGATTAAACCCCGTTTGATTGGACGCGTCAAAATATCAGTGAGATTGGAATAATTGCTGGCACTGTCTGTTTCCGGCAAGTACAGCTTTTGTGAAGCGATGGCTTTCAGACGTGGTAACAAATCGAAGCCGAGCAGATGACAAAAAGCGAAGCCGACTTCGCTCTGCCCGTGGCTGTCCGTGTAGCTTTTCTGAACATCCGTATCGGTGTCGTGGCGCAATACACCTTCCATCATAGCCGACACTTCGGAGGAGGAGCATCGTTTCAGTTGCGAGTAGATACAGACCGATTTGCTCTCGACATGCCAGTAGATTATCACACCACGACCACCGTAGCGAATATGCCACTCGGTCATCAAATTCTGATCCCAGGAGCCGAATTTCTTGGAGTTCGACGCGCAGGTGGCCGTGCCTTCACCCCATATTTCTGGAAGACGCACGGCGAAAGTCGCATGGGTGACTTGTGAAATCGCGGCCCGCAATGTACTTTTTTGGATGAAACGGTGGCGCACGTAACGCAATTCCTGATAAGTCGTCTCATGTTCCGCTGTTGCGATTCGTTTGAGTCCGGCGTTCGTGCCTAGCGCATAGAGGCTCAGCAGCAAACGCCGTTGCAAGGTATCACGATCCAGCGTTTCGCGCTGCCGGCTGCTCTGGAACAAATCGGTGAAACCTACCCGCAGATCGGCTTCCTTGATGATGTCCAACAAGCTGGTGGATGACCAGAGCTCAAATATTTCGGCTTTCAGTTGCTTGAGGTTTTCCGGGTCTGGTTGCGCATCCAGCGGAGTAATGCAAATACGGTTCTTGCCACGATCAAGAATTTTGACTCGTGAATTTTTTGGTATTCCCTTGTTCAACATGCACAGGGCATCCGTCATCGTTTTCTTCAACCCGTCGATGAATACCTTGATATCCTGTGGTTACTTGAGTGCTTCATTGTAAGCAGCGCGGTTGGTTTCAAAATCGGCGGGCAAATCCTCATCCGGGTTACGGAAGCGCTCGGCGCCAACGACCCATATTTCCTTGCTGCGCAGCCGCTCGCGCAATGCTTGCAGTACACAAATTTCATAGTTGATGCGATTGACACGCTCTTTGTCATTCTTGTCTTTTTCCACAACAATGTCGCGCCATTTGCCTTTGATGATGCCCTCAATCGGCACCACATCGTCGGCGGAGAAATATTGATGTGTTCTGTCGCAGTAGGTTTTGAGCAGACCCAAGGCTTTAATCACCGGTCGGTGCGCGGTGTTGTTGGAACGGAATTCCAGCGCATCAAGTATCGGCGGCAACATCCCGGCGGTAGTGATTGCTGTATGAGGAACGAATGACCGTATGCACTACCTTGGTATAGGCAGGGCCGCTGGCCTTAAATTCTTTGACTAAGTCTTTCAGTGTTTCCAACCCGACCACCGGATACAATACATTCTTGACGATGCCATCAAGTTCATCGATGGCCGCTTCCGCTAATTTGAACAAGACATTGGCTTTGCCGCGCACACGGCGTAAATCATTGATCAATTCTTGCTCGACCTTGTTTTCGGCGCGAGTACCGATCTTGTGAATGACCAGAATTAGCAAATCGATCAATGCGTCGATAATCTCATGCTCTCTTTGCCAGCAGTACGCCGCTACCAATGCGTAACGTATTTCCGATGGATGCCGTCGCAATTCCCAACTTGACTCGATGCCGACTCGGCGACGGTATTTTTGTAACCATTTAATGGGAAGCGCGGCCAATGCTTTACTCGGTAACGCAAGCTTACGAATTCTGGACAGTTTGGCGAGTTCCTGCAAAACGCTATCCAGGCCAATCCGACCGGCCTCACCCTTGAGGTGCGATAGACCAATACCGTCGTCTTTGACGATGGAAGTCTTCTCGATGGCACCATTTTCATCATTGACATTTGGCTCTTCGACCGTCAATAGTTTGTCTATCGATGCCTTGGTTTCGGCAGTTAGCAGGCTGGCGATGGATTCGATTAGTTCAGTCTCGAAAGCATGAATGGCTAATCGAAGTAACTGTTCCAATGGCGTGAGATCAAGCGGAGCCAGAGATTGTCCTGCGAACCACTCAACCGCCAATTCCCTCAATCGATCAAATGGAACATCTAACACCAAGACTTCAGCGGTCAACCATGTACGCAGTTTCTGCAAATCCTCACCTGATGGGCGACGTAGTCCCAGAAAGCCCAGGATTTTCTTGCGATGCCGCTGGCCAGTGCGCCCGTCCCATTCATAAACATCCAAACCCGCCCCGCCGAATTGGTTGCGTGCGCAAGGTAAACTGCAATCTCGTGCAGTATGCTCTTTTGACTATCGGGAAAGAAACCTTGAAACTGAAAGAATTTCAATAGAATTGCAAATCCAAGTCTGCCGCTAACCGTGCGGCCTGGCAATAATGCCGATTCCTCGACCGTTAATGACCACTGCATCTTCAGTTCGTCTTCATTCCAATGCCACTTCACAAATTCTCCTTGTAACACGCCGAAAATGTGGGAGGGCATGTTTTCAATAAGGCTATTTTAGCGTGAAGACGCATGCAGCGCGAAATTACGTGGCGCTTTTTGCAGCTATGTGCACACTAGCCCTAATACCGGCTTTTTCAGCTTTTACTAGGGCGTTAAGCTTCCAACATGCAAGAGCCGCTTGAATTTTGGCGAAGGTATTGATCCAGAAAAACCTATAAAAATATTCAGTAGAAATTTTATTAAGAGAGTAGTATTTAGAAGTTACGCATTGACGACAGGCAGAAATTCTGGGTTCAAATGGATCATATTCGGTATAAAAGTCTCGATAAACGAAGCGATTACGTCTTTGAATAAATTCCTTTGCAAGCTATAGCAATTGTTAATGACCGCCGCGAAGCTGAGTTTCTGTAGTTGGACAAATCCACAAATCGCAGCAAAAAGATGATTTTTTATGGCGCCTTTACTGCGGACTTGAAAACGTTCAATGTTACCTACCTGCTTAATCGCGCGGTGATATTGCTCAATTTGCCAATGTCGGTCATGTTGCTCAGTGAAGGCTTTAGCGTCAAAAGACGAGGTCTGCCCATCGTTGGGTAGGGCGCTTATATAATGGCGCAACTGGTCTTTTAACTGCGTCCGAAATACTCTCACAACCCCAAAGTGTTTGAGCCAAACCACTAAGCCGTTCTCTGAGATGTCCAGTTGTTGAACCTGTACCCATGACCCTTTTTCCACGGAGACTAAGCGGTTGCTTTCCAGGGCAAAAAGCAATCCCATCTGATGGTTTTTAATCCGTTTAAGATTGCTCACGCAGCTGTACCAACTGTCTCCTATCACAAAAGCGGGCTCAAGACCCCAAGCCAACACTTCGGCAAGCATGTCCTGGAAATAGTCATTTTTTGTTTTTCCTTCGGTCTTGTCGACTACCCGAAAGTTAACGGGTTGGTGGTTCCCTTGGCTATCAGTGTAGTACAGGGTGACGAGGTTGATTCCTTTAACGACCCGATGGTGTTTACCTGACCAAAAATGACTGACAAGCGCCATATACTGGCTATAGGACTTGTCTAGCACGCTATCGTCCACACTCAAGGTGCCACCCTTTAAATTCAGGCTGGAGCTGGCTTCGTTGTATAAATCCCGTCCACTATAGGATTCCCGATTCAGAAATCGGTTTACGCTATCGTGCGAAATGGACATGACTTCTCCCAGTCGACGGCCACTTGCCTGCTTCGGTTCGCTTAATAGAAAGCCTATGTACATCGGTAACGTGCAACGAGCTGTTGAAGGACGGGTTATTTCTCTTATCAAAGCTTGGCCTTCCGGTGGCTACGGTTATTTTAAAATTCATAGTTTACATTGTCTGTCAATGCGTAACTTCTAGTATTAATTAATAAACTGAAACTATCGCGAGACAGCGACAGAAAGTTATGGGTCTTTATAATGGGGGTTCTACGCCAAACCGCCGAAAATTCTGCCTCGCTATTGGATAATGATTTTATAGGCCAAAATAGACTGATTTCGCGAGTTTAGACATGGGGTGTTAAGTTTTAAGGTATTTTCCGCAAAAAATATACAACTCGCTTGTATCTTAATCGATGTTTATGGTTATCAAAATGATAATCTCTTAAAGGACGTTATTTGGTATACAATAAATACACTATTTATCAATAGGTTACAAATATCCTCATGGTGTAGGAAATTTCGGCGGTTTGGCTTAGACCCCATAATGAAAGCCAAACTGGCGAGTGTGTCTTCGTGAATGGCGTTCACTCTCAATGTAGTTCGGATTTTTTTATTTAAGGGCTGATGACGGCGCTCTTCACATAACGAGGGGAAAAGTACATGAACGCAAACAAACAAAAACTAAATCGCTCTCTGTGTTGCTAGGATAGACGATAATGGTGCTCTCTTGCAGTGCGGCGGCCACGGTAACCTCGAGTGTTCTTGTGCAATCCGATGCCGCACCCAAGGCCCGGCTGGTGGAAGCCTATGGCAAGTTGCCCTTAAGCTTCGAGGCCAACCAGGGGCAAACCGATAAACAGGCCCGGTTTCTTGCCCGCGGCCCGGGCTATGGCCTTTTCCTGACTCCTACAGAGGCAGTGCTGATGCTGCGCAAGCCGCAGGTGAACGAGACAAAACCCGGCACACCTCCCGATCAAACAAGCATTGCTTCAACGGCGCAGAAGATGCCTGGAGCTTTGGCTGATGTCAAAGACAGCGGGGCGACAACGCTGCGCAGCACCAAGGTTCACTATGAGTTTCTACAATTGCTTGTTCACTTGACAATGCCGAAATCACTTCTTGTGCCAGCTTAAAATCAGCACCCGCTGTGACCCAAACCGAAGGATAGTCACCGATCATG
>JAQUQK010000090.1:0-4536 GCA_028716125.1 Thermoplasmatota archaeon
TTTTGCTCGTAGTGGGATGGCCGAAGTAATTTCAATTTTTTTCATCAATCAGTGATAAAATATCTCCAACTAGAAGATATGTGAAAACAACACATCTGTCGGCTTCTTCTTTGTTGACTATCGTATCGTGAGATCCTTTTTGGGCGGAATCGGAAACACTCTGGAGGCGATCTCCAATAAAATCTAAATGAGATCCAACTATTGAATTAAATCTGGACGATTTTGATTTTTCTTCTACAAATGCAACGAGTCGATTTATGTAATTTCCATCTCCCAATTTTATTGAATTTCCGTTTTTGTCAATCTTGTCTTGTCGTACGGGATATAGTTTGTCCGCAAGCGCTTTCAGAATTCTTCGGCAGCCATGAACCGCATTTGACCAATCAACCGAATTGTTCGATTTTAAGTTATCATATATTGCAACAAACTCTTTCTCTGCATCTGGAATAATTTTGCCGATAGAAGAATCAACTCTGCTTCTGATTCTTGAAAAAACATCATCTGAAATTTCAGAGAATTTTAACTCAGTATACTTCTTTAGGGCATATTGATAAATTAAATTCTTTCTTGACGTAAGCAATCTATTAAAATTTCGCACATCCATGTAAACTGATGAGATATTTACATTTTTTGAAGTTGATAATGTGATCTCGTCCATTTTAATTTGGCTTTCAATTTCAGAAATGCTGCCATTATACCAAGAGGTGCATTTCTTGCCAGTTTCCAATATTTCGATTACTCTATTCGACTTAATTAAAGAGTCAATAAATTTGTCATGATCTTTCGTAGGTTGAGGATAACCGCTTACTTCATACTCGAATATCCTCTGATTCTCAAAATCATTCAGCAATTTCGCCAATCGCATTGTCTTCAGCGCAACATTTGATAGAGGACTTTTATTTAGTTCAATTTCATCCATTATCTCTTTTGCTAATTGCAATGCTTCAGAAAGTGCTTGTTTGGTTGGAGGAATCCGTTCGAAATCCATAAAATCGTTTCTCCTGTGTTATAAATGAGCCATTCTTATCTTTTATCTTTCTCTCGACTTAACATTTCATAAATCCCCATCCGATAACCTGTCGTTCTTATATTGATGTGATAACGATGATTCGCCAGAAATATTCAAACGAGATTGGAAGCGCGGACTACGGAACTGAAGTCACGGTCGCAGGCTGGATTGAGGACGTGCGAAAGCTCGGAAGCGTCGCATTCATCATTTTGCGCGACCGCGCAGGCACGCTCCAGGTCACCGCGCTCAAAAAGGAAATGCCAATCGAGCAGTTCAAGGAATTCACGAGCGCAACCCGCGAGTCAGTAGTTTCGGTGCGCGGCATCGTCCAGCAGAGCGCGCAGGCGAGAAACGGATATGAGATTCTGCCGAAAGAAGTTAAAGTTTTGAATCTCGCAGCAGCGCCCCTGCCTCTTGGCGTCGTTGACAAGGTCGAGGCGGACATGGACACGCGCCTTGACAACAGGTTCATAGACCTTCGCAAGCCGAACGTTCAGGCGATTTTCAAGATAAGGAGCGCGGTAATTCAGGCCGGGCGCGAATACTTTGCGCAAAACAAATTCATTGAAGTCCACACACCCAAGATTATTTCAGCGTCTTCAGAAGGCGGCACGGCGCTTTTCAAGGTAAAATATTTCGAGAACGACGCATATCTTGCGCAAAGCCCGCAGCTCTACAAGCAGATGATGATGGCGACCGGGCTTGACAGGGTGTTTGAAATTGCGTGGTATTTCCGCGCAGAAGAGCACAACACGCGCAGGCACCTGAACGAATCGACGGCATTCGATATTGAAATGGCATTCATAAACGACGAAACCGACGTAATGAACACCCTTGAGGGACTCGTGCATTATATCTGGAAATACGTCGCCGAAAATTGCCAGACTGAACTCAAAACGCTTGGAAAGGAAGTCAAAGTTCCCACGCTTCCGTTCGCCCGCGTTTCATACGACGACGCATTGAAACTTTTGGCGGAGCGCGGCCGGAACATCGAATGGGGCGGCGATATTGGAACAGAAGACGAAAAGCTCCTCGGCGACATAATGAAGGAAAATGGCCAGGACTTCTATTTCATAACTCGCTACCCGCTCGCGGCAAAGCCGTTCTACGCGCATCCGGAAGGCGACAAGGCAAGGGCGTTTGATTTGGAATACTGCGGAATGGAACTCTCGTCAGGCGCGCAGCGCGTCCACGACCCGAAACTTCTGGAAGAAAGGATCGCGGCAAAGGGCCTGAACCCGAAGGACTTCGAAGCATATCTCAAGGCGTTCAAATACGGAATGCCGCCGCACGGCGGATTCGGCCTTGGAATCGAGCGCATCCTTATGGAAATGCTCGGGCAGGACAACATACGCGAGTGCATCCTGTTCCCGCGCGACAGGACCAGAATCAGCCCGTGAGCGCCAATGGACAAAAAGCGCCTTATTTTTCTTCTTTCAATTTGTTTTTTGAGTCTTGGAATTTACGCAATTCTCAGCTTCCTTTTGAAATTTGAAAACGGCCATTCAATCGCCGTTTTCGCGGGTTTTTTCGCCGCTCCGGTAATTGTGCTCCTCGTCACAAAGCAGAAAAAAATTTTCGGCGAATTCAAGGGGTGGTTCTGGACTCTTTCGGCATACGACATACTCCTTTTCTGGGTTCTTGCATATTATTTCGTGGCGCCTGAAAAATTCGCATTCTTGAAGTTTGAAAATCTTTGGAGCGCCCAATTCCTATTGTGGAACATTTTCACAGCAATGAACGTGATGCCAGTCGATTATTTCTCGAAGCGCATTGTCCAGCATGAAACTGAGGCAATTTTCGGCGCGAAAATTGCACTCGCCTTGCAAGTCGCGGTTTGGTGTGCCGCCCATGTTCCTGAATTTCTCTGGCTGAATGGGATAATGGGAAACATTGGCGCTGGCGTCTTCATTCTCTTTTCTGGCATCGCTACCGGGCTTGCTTATTGGAAGACTAAAAACGTTTGGGGCATGATGCTTGGCCACTGGGCGCTTAATATGGGAATTGCGCTTGTTGCCAATATTTTTTGAACATCACAAGATTTAAAGGCATAAATTCGATGACGAGATAGTCTATTTCAGGATGGGATTGAAATGAAGATGTTCGAAAGCGAATTCGTTGGCAAGACTGTGATGAGCGACGAGGGAATGGTTCTTGGAACCCTTCGCGGCGTGCAGATGAACGAGGAAAACGGCGAGCTTGTGAACGTGCTCGTTGAGCCGGCGCAGAACGTCGACGTGCGCCTTTACCACCAGGACCGCGGATACATAGTGTTCCCGTTCGCGACAGTAAAGTCCGTAAGGGACTTTGTAGTAGTCGGAAGCCACTAATCGCGTTTAGCAATCTTTCTTATTTTCCCTGATTTTCTCCGCACAAGTTTTTTAAATACTTTGATTGATACAGTGCTGGGATACGATGGTCGAGCAATATTCTTCTAAAACTGTCAGTAAGGTTGAAGGATCGGACGAGCTGAAGACCCGCATGAAAAACATATCAAGCGGTCTGGAAACCCTAAAGAATAGAATCTCTTCCGAAGCCCATCACATTGACGAGCTTCGCGGAATGTTTGATGTCAGCTACCTGAACGAGCTTACCACCATGATGGAGGACTTGGAAATCAAGATCTCCGGAATGGAAGGAGAGCTTAATTCGGCAATCGTAGAATCTGACAAATACCGCAAGCAGCTTGCATCCGAGCAGGAGCGCCTTGCAAAGCTCTGGGACGTATACAAGAAGCAGGAAGAGGAAATCACCGACCTCAGGCGCCAGATGCAGGAAATGCGCGGCGTTCTGGGCGATAAGGACAAGAACCTCTCTGAACTCAACTCGCACGTCAAGTCTCTTGAAAGCCTCAAAGACCTTGCGCAATATAAGGATAAATACGAAGCGCTTACCCGCAAGTACTCACAAGTCGAGGATTACGCAAACCAGCAGTCAGGCCGCGTAAGCGAGCTTGAGAATTATGCAAAGACCCTTGAGCCGCTCAGGGAATACGCGCAGTACCGCGACAGGGCCGAGGCAATAGCGCGCGAGCTTGAGATGGAAAAGGAGCGCCTTGCAAAGCTTTACAAGGTTTACGAGGACACGGACGCGCAGCTTCGCACCGCAAAGTCGGAACTCGAGTCATGGAACGCATGGTTCGTGCAGTATAAGGACCTCTTCGGCACTGTCGGAGATGCAGCCAACCAGCGCAAGCCGTTCCTGAGAAAGCCGGACGTCATGGTAAAGAAGACGTTCGAGAAGTAAATCTTTCTTGATTTTTTCCTGATTTTATTTTTAATGATTTTACGTTTATTTTGCATATTGCGCTTGCCGGAAAATTTTTGCTAAAAATGAAAAAGATCAGAAAAGCTGGATGCCGAGCACAAGCGCCCCTATGAAATATCCCGCAATCGCACCGCCGTTGAGGAATGGCAGGCCCGCGTGCGCCTTTCCTTTCATCACGAACATCATTAGAGCCACAAAGCCGCAAAGCGCCCCCACAAGCACAGCAAGCGAAAGCAAAGCGCTGCCCTGAAAATTGTAAG
>JAQUQK010000090.1:4636-7456 GCA_028716125.1 Thermoplasmatota archaeon
AGAAGCGGCCAGAAGACGTAGAACATCGTAAAGAACAGCGCTCCCAGCACTATCCATTTTATGAGTTTCTGCATCTTGAACTTGGCAATCAGCAGTATTACGGCGGTAAATCCAAGTATGATAAGTATGTAGATGAGCGCATTCAGCGGGTCGGACGGGTTTTCAAAAGCCTGCATCCCCGCTTCCGCGAATGGGCGCATGGCCACTAGCGCAAGCAATTGGGATATGACGAAAACCGCGCACATCCAGAATACCGGAAGATAGTCGGCGAGAGTCTTTTTCCCTTCTTCTTTCATTCCGGCCTTTTCAGCGATTTTAGCGTTTTCTTCGCCTGGCATTTCAAATCAAGGTTGTATACGCAAAAGGCATTTAAAGAAATAACTTCTACATCTGTGGGATGCGCATGAAAAGCATACTTGTCGCCTACGACGGCTCTGAGAACTCAAAGCTCGCGCTTGAGAAGGCAATCAAGATTTCAAAACACAACGAGACTGCGGTTGTCGTCATCAATGTAATCCCGCCTGAACTTTCCGAATCCTCCTTAAGCAAGATGCTTTTGCCAGGCATTAAGGTGCAGGACGTCATACGCCCTGGCGGATTCAAGGCAAGCGCCACTGGAATGGTCGAAGAGGCCGTGAAGAAGGCAAAAGGCGATGGCGTAAATAAGGTCAAAGGAATCGTCAAGGAAGGCGACGCCGCAGACGAGATAATCAATGCCGCGGAAAAGCTTGACTGCGAGATGGTAATCCTGGGATGCCGCGGGTACGCCAAGCAGGGACGCTTCCTTTTAGGGAGCGTTGCAGACAAGGTTGTCCGCTATTCGACAAAATCGGTGCTTGTAGCACGCTAATAAATTACGCTCGTTTTTCAAAAAACAGAAAAAGGTGTAAGCAATGAAGAAGATACTGGTAGCATACGAAGGAATGGTTCAGTCCAAGACCCTCAAGGTAGCAAAGGACATGGCAAAGGACGCAAAGGCGGAACTTACGGTAATCCGCGTAATACCTTTCGAACAGGCAGGCACAAGCTCTCAGACCGAGGATAGCATAAAGGCGCTCGGTGTCAGCGCAGAAACATATAAGGCCACAAGGGCCAAGGCGGCAATTAAAAAGGAGACTGAAGAGGGGCTCGAGAGCATCGGAATGGAAAACTGCAAGGTTCTGATTAAAGTCGGCGAACCCGCAAGCGAAATTGTGAATGCCGCGGACGAGCAAAACGTTGACCTCCTTATAATCGGGTCGCGCAGGCTTGCGAAGGAAGGCGAAGTCCAGTTGGGCGCAATCACCGAGAGAATCATAAGATACGCAAACAAGCCGGTTCTGGTTGTGAAGTAAAATTCACGATTTTATTTTTCAATTAATTCTACGAACTTTTTAAAGTTTCTAAAAATTAGTAAAAAGAAATTTAGAAAAAATTACGGCGTCCATCTTGTCATGGTTCTCGGGAATGCGATTGCATCCTTTATGTTGTCAAGCCCGCAAATCCAGGATATGACGCGCTCCACTCCAAAGCCGAAGCCGCCGTGCGGTACACTGCCGTAGCGGCGCGTGTCAAGGTAGAACTGGTAGTGCGCCGGGTCTTCGCCCTGATCTTTGAGGCGCTTTTCTATCTCTGCGATCTTGTCCTCGCGCTGGCTTCCGCCGATTATTTCTCCGTAGCCTTCTGGCGCTATGAAGTCGCATCCCTGGACTACGTCCGGGTTCTCTGGAACTTCCTTCATATAAAATGCTTTCACTGCCTTCGGGTATTCCGTGACTATTATCGGCGTGTCATAGTGTTTTGAGAGCATATCTTCTTCAATCGTGCGCAGGTCCTTGCCCCAGGGAATTTCGGTTGCGTCCTGCTCTTTTAGGATTTTGAGCGCATCCGTGTAAGTCATGCGCGGGAACGGCTTTGCAATTGTCGCTTCGAGCGTTTTCAGGTTTCGCTCCAGCAGCTTCAGCTCTGGCTGGTTGCGCTCAAGAACGCGCTTTACGACGTGCTTGATGAGGGCTTCGCCGTGGTCCTGGATGTCCGTGAATTCCGACCAGGCCATTTCCATTTCCGCATGCCAGTATTCGGTCAGGTGCCTGCTTGTCTTTGATTTCTCTGCGCGGAAGCTTGGCGCTATTGTGTAAATTTTCTCAAGCGCAAATATTGCGGGCTCCGCATATAACTGCCAGGTCTGCGCAAGGAAAACGCCCTTCTGCTTGAAATAATCCACATCGAAAAGCGTGCTTCCGCCTTCGCACTGCACCGCCTGGAAAATAGGCGAGTGATATTCGTAGAAGTTTTTGCCCTTGAAGTATTCGTCGATTGCGCCAAAGACTGTGGAGCGTATCTTCATTATCGCGGTCATCTTGCGGCTGCGCAGCCAGAGGTGGCGGTTGTCCGCGAGAAACTCTATGCTCTGGTCTTTTGTTATCGGGAATTTCTCGGCGAAATGCACGACTTTGAATGACGTGATGTGGAGTTCGTATCCTGTGGGCGCGCGCGGCTCCTTCATGATTTTCCCTTTTACGATTACTGAAGATTCCACAAGCGCCTTGCAAGCTGCCTCGAAATCCTCCTTTGGAACGTTTTGCGCATCAACGACGGTCTGGATTATGTCGGATGCGTCGCGCAGGACTACAAATGCATACTTATTGCTGGAGCGGGTGCGGTATATCCATCCCCTGAGTTCCGTTTCCTTGCCTGCCATCTCGTCCTTCAGGACGTCAGATATGTGGGTCCACTCCTGCATAGTTATCCCAGCTTTGTATCCGGAAGCCAGTTAAAAATTTGGGGTTGAAGGCACGGCGATTTAAAATCATGCAACAGATGACGTGCTATGGGCACCCA
>JAQUQK010000091.1 GCA_028716125.1 Thermoplasmatota archaeon
TGCTGGACGTGCAGATGATAGAATCGGGAACTATCTCCATCGAAAAGAAAACCGTAAAACTGAAGGAAGTTCTTGAAAAATGCGCCAAAAGCGCCGAGAGGGCAATGAAGGCGAAAAAACAGGATTTCGAGATGTCGATTGGAAAAGACGACTTTGCAGTCGAGGGCGACGAGGCCCGATTGGAAACGGTTTTCGCTGGCATTCTCGACAATGCGTCCAAATTCACGCCGGAAAAAGGAGAAATCCGATTGGATGCAAGCGAGAGCAAAAACGAGATAAAAATCACAATATCCGACACAGGCATAGGAATTCCAAAGGATGCGATTTTAAGGGTTTTCGAGCCGTTTGCAAACATAACAAAACCAGATTATTTCAAAGGCGCAGGGCTGAGCCTCAGCGTTGCAAAGGGCATTGTGGAAGCGCACGGCGGGAGAATAACAGTAGAATCCGAAGGCGAGGGAAAGGGCGCGACTTTTACTGTCATTCTGCCAAAGCATAGATAAGTGTCCCCAACGCCAATTTTTATAACCTTAAAACCGCTATCCCCATTTGATTTTGATGGCAAACACCATTTCAAAGATGAGCGCCATGGCCATCTGCCTGCTTATGGCAGTCTCGGCGCTCCCGATAGGCCTGGCCGCTGGCGCGGACACACCGCAGGGATTCGACGGGGTTTCCTGGAAGCCCGTAGTCCCGATAAGAAAAGCGACGCTTGTGAACTTCGACGCCGATTCTTACCTTGACGACTATGCATACATGGCGGCAATTCCGTCAAGCGTTTTCTATGATTCTTCGTCGGATCGCATATACTCAAACCCGCTGATTTTCTACGAGCCGCCGTTCACTGACACATCCCTTGAAAATCAGACGCTCAACACGAACGAAGGCATCGGCTATTTCATGGACGACTGGCAGGCATACTGCGGAAATCTGGACACTCTGGAACTCATTGGAATGGATTCAATAGCAGAATCAAGCAGGTGGCCGGCGGAAAAGACTGTTTCAATCAATGCCGCAAACCCATATGAAATGGCAAAGAAAATCGCCCTTGACGGCTGGAAAAGCGCAGACAGCGCAGTAATCGCAGTCATAGAAGAAAATTTCCAGCAGGTTGACGTAAAGACGTCCGGCAGCATGACCGGCGTAGTCCCTGGCTCGATGAAGGCAACAAGCATGCAGATAACCGGAACGAAGTCCGTCGGAATCCCGCCGCAGTTCAGCAACTTCACGATACCCGAAGGATACAAGTTCATAATCGCCGATGCAAACTGGAACCTTGTGCCCAACGTCCCGGCTCCGAATGTAGTAGTGCCTCCGTTCTGGGGAATCGACCCGGACATGCAATTGTACGACTGGACCGCAAACCAGATGGTGGGGGCATCCCAGAACTGGATGACGCCAAACGAGCACATAGAGTCCTATATCTACCATCCGGGCCCGTGGGCTGTTGCGATGACATACATGCCTACAAAAAGTATCGAGCCGCCGCTTTTGGAAAATGCCGCAAGTGCCCAGAACGGGCTTCTCGGCCTTCCGTCGTTCATGACGGATGCCGTCTATACCGTAGACGTTACAATGCATCCCGGAGTCGAATTCGCGCTTGACAATGCCTGTCCGTTCTACTGCAGGGACGCGACTTTCAAGCTTACCTGGAGCGACGCGAATGCAAAACTCGGCCTCGTAGTAAGGGATGAGGGCGGGGCGGAAATCGCCTTTGCAACCGCACAGACGGCAACGCAGGAAATCGCAATACCCCAGCTTGGCGAAGGGACTTACAGCGCAACCGTGATAAAACTCAACGACGCTTCCTCGGACGTGCCTTTCACGCTTGAGTATTCATGGTCGCAGAAGAAGGAAAAGAAGGAAGAGCAGATGCTCTCTTCCGCGGCTGAAGGCGCAGTCCTGGCATCGCTCCTGAATGCGCCTCTGCTTTACACCTCGCCGGATTCGCTGAGCCAGGAAGCATCGAGCGCAATAAAATCACTCGGCGCGAAGAAAATATATCTTGTCAACATCGGCGAACACGCATCATCCAATGTGAAGAGCGGACTAAAGTCGCTCGGCTCGGTTACTGAATTCTCCGACTACTCCGGCATATATTCCAAGATACACGGAATGACCGGCGACAGCACGATAGTGTTCTCGACAATCGACCCATGGAGCTATTGGTATTCACCGGAACTCGTTGCGGCTGGCGAGATGGCTGCCGGCCTGTTCGTCGGCCCTGCGGCTTACATGGCGGCGCATCATGGGTGCCCCGTTTTCCTCGTTGAAAGCGACGGAAGGCTCAGCCAGGCGGTTGCATGGCATAATTTTGACTGGGCGAAGAAAGCGCCAACTAGGGATTTCCCGTCGGTGGCCTGCATGACGCTTACCGGCAAGGAAGTTTACTCATTCGTAGCAGAATACGGCTTTGACGGCGAGGGAATGGAAACGATGATAACAGTCGCAGACCAATATGACGTTGGCGTTCCGTGGGACAGGGTTTTCCCTGGAGTCGCAAAGCCCGGAAGAATTATGGGCGCTCCTGCCGACACGGCATACTGGATAAGCAGGTCCGTGTTCTATCCTGCAATGGTGTTCGCAAACCCGGCAACAAGCCAATATGGCGTCAAGAGAATCACCGGAAGCTCCTCTGTCATTGACCCGGTGACCACACAGTTAGTCATAACACAAGGCGGAGAGGTTGACGCAATGTACCCAATACTTGAAACATGGGTTTCCTACGACCACCGCTTCAACGAACGCGCCAGCAGCTACTGGGGGCTCGACTACACGACTGCGCAGGGAATAACGCCGTTCAGGACTGCATCAAATAATCCGATTGATGAAGGAGTCTGCTCTGCTTACGGCGTCGAGGGAATGGTTTGGCCGGATTTGACCGAGTCAGAAGTTTGCTCGTTCTATGCAAAGAAGGCAGGATATAATCCAGTATACACAACCGCATTCAACCCAACAATGGAGAACCTGAACCGGGGCGTACTGCTCTGGGATGAGGTAATGCATGGCGGGCAGAGCGATTCCGGGATAGTCGGATTCTGGTATGACGACGTCCAGCCGGAGAAGAATCCGTGGCGCGCGTACGAGGAAGGCGGAAGCACGTACGAGCCGGACAGCATGTGCATGAGCAACATGGTCGCCGTAGACGTCGTTCCTTCGGGCCCTGCAACAGGATATGACGGAGTAGTCATAACCATTGCGTCCCAGTTTACGCAGACGAACACCAAGAGCGGCTACGACTTCGACGCCGCCTTGCAAAACGTCCACTCCGCCGGATTCATGGGCGGCTCTTGCCTGATTTCCAACACCTGGATGCATCTTGCGATGGTGCGCCACGGCTTCCTGTTCGAAGTAATAGACCCGTGGGTGACGTCATGGTACTGCGCCTTCGCTTTCCAGGCGATAATGCGCGACATCGCGCTTGGCAATGATCTTGGAAGCGCTTACGTAGAGGGAATACTCAACACCGGAATCGGCTATATGGTTGATTCCTGGTGGTGGGATATCTCGGAGAACGTGGAATACTTCGGCGACCCGGACCTTACGCTTTACACGCCTTACGGCGGATGGGACAAGCCGGAATCAATAGAGTCTGCAATGAACGTCGCAGGACATGTTCCTGCGGGAATTCCTGAAGGCGAACAGGCAGCGGCAAGGACGCCCGGATTCGAAGTTGGAATGCTTTGCGCGGGAATGGCGGTTGCGCTCGTCGCTGTGGCTGAAGCAAAAAAGCGCACTAAGCGCCGGTAACTGCTCTCTCATTTTTTTTTCTATTTTACATGCATTCGCCTTCACTAATTTTACCAAATCGTAAATTTATAATACAAACTGGCAATTAACCATTGTTAATTAACTATAGTTAACGTTGAGGTGAATTTCATAATCTGCGTTGGAAACACGCCTTTGCTGGAAGTGGACGGCATATATGCCAAGCTCGAATGCACTAACCCCCTTGGCAGCATCAAGGACCGCATTGCCAAATACATACTTGACGAGAGCGAAAAGCAGGGTCTTTTAAAGCCAGGAATGACCGTTGTGGAGGCCACCAGCGGGAACACCGGAATCTCGATGGCGTTCTTCGCCAAGCAGAAGGGTTACGACGTAACAATAATCATGCCCAAAAATATGAGCGAGGAAAGAAAGAGAATCATCAGGAAGCTTGGCGCAAATCTCGTTCTATGCTCGGACGGTAACTTCGCCGAGGCGGCTAGAATTCGCGACGAAATGGCAAAGAATCCGAAGTATTTCAATCCCGACCAGTTCTCAAACCCGCTAAACGTCGAATGCCACTACAGGACGACCGGCCAGGAAATAATCGCCCAGATGGCAAAACACTCCAGTTCAGTGGATGCTTTTGTGGCGGGCGTAGGCACGGGCGGAACGCTCATAGGCACCGGAAAGGCGCTGAGGGAGAAATACGGCAAGACGCACATAGTCGCAGTAGAGCCCTCGGAATCGGCAGTCATGAGTGGCGGAAAACCGGGAATGCACGGAATACAAGGAATAGGCGACGGCTTCATTCCTGCAATCGCTGGCAACGGCAAAGGCGGGCTAAATCCGCTTATCGACGAAGTGATTTGCATCTCGACCGAGGATGCTAAAAATGCAGCAAAGTATCTCGGTTCGAAGGGTATTTGTGTTGGAGTGTCGTCAGGCGCGAATTACCTCGCGGCAAAGAAGATTATGGAAAGGTTCGATAACGTCGTAACCGTATTTTCTGACGGATTCTCAAAGTACGTTTCGCAGGGGCTTGCAAGGGGCGGCAGCGGGCCGTGCCCCTTCACATCGGAGTGCAACTGCCCTGCAAAAAATGATTGTGAAAAGGGCGCCAGGGCAGGCAACTGCAAATGCGGCTGAACCTGCACGACCGCCCCATTTTTCCATTTTGTTTTATTATTTCAACAATAGTTATATTCCCGCAAATGCATTCCCTTGCGGTTAAATGAGAAACACATATGCATGGATTGCTTGCGCGGCGCTTTTGCTTTCTGCCATATTCGGCGGCTGCATCGCATCGAATGAAAGTGCGGGAGATGACAAGGGTTTGCCTGCTTATGGAGAAAATGAGTCCGCAGCAGTTCCGGCATACTATAATTTCGACTTTTCAAAATACAATTCCACGCTTCCCTCAGGCGAAAACATGTTCAACGAGCTGACGATAATTTCCAATGCAATGGGCACTCGCCTGGTTGCAACCCCGCAAAACACGGCGGCCGCGCTTTACATGCAGGAGAATCTCAAGAGCTACGGGCTTGAAACGCAGCTCCAGGAATTCACTGAGATGGGCGCAGTTCCATGCAAGAACGTCCTCGGATTCAAGTGGGGGACGAACCGCTCCGACTGGATTGTCTTTGGGGCGCACTACGACACCAGCGCCACTGTCCAGGGAGCATATGACAATGCCGGCGGATGCGTCGCGGTCCTTGAGCTTGCAAATGCGCTTTCAAAATACAATTTCACAAAGACGTTGGTTTTCGCGCTTTGGGACTTTGAGGAGCTTGGGCTTTACGGCTCCCAGTATTTCGTTGAGCAGTTCAAGGCCAACCACACATTCACGAATTTCAACTACGACTGCTACGGCCTGAATTATCCGACGAGCAATCCGCTGACCGGCCAGGCTCTCAAGCACTGGGTTGGCATACAAAAAAAGAGCGACAAGACCGGGAGGATAGAGAACTTCAACTCAATATTGAAATATGTAGCAAACAAAACCATGGGTATCCCCGCTGACATGCAGGATTTCCATCCATTCGGAAGCGGCAGCGACCACGAGCCTTTCGCGGCAGTAAAATCACCAATAGCATACTTCGACAGCGACCCGGACAGCGCCGAGCAATTATGCATTTACAACGACCCGAGGGATGAATTTCTCACATACGTAGTTGCCGCAGGAGGGCCGGAAGAGCTGAAGAAGGGGCTTGAGTCACCAGCCGTGTTCGCTTATTACAGCGCGATACTCTGGTCTGAGTTCGGCAATTGATGTGCACATTTTAATCATTTTTTTCATTTTGATTTTTCAAATTACAACAATTTTTATATTGCAATAAAATACTTCCACCTTGATTATATGAGATATCTTGCCGTAATTATGGTGTCTGCCGCGCTTGTGCTTTCCGCAATGTTTGCCGGATGCACCGGATCTAAAGTTTCGGAGAATGCAGTTCCTGAAGATTCAGGGGAAAATGAGACGGGCGCGTTCAATCTTTCAGATTTCGATCTCTCGAAATACAACGCAACGCTTCCCTCAGGCGAAAATATATTCAATGACATTACATTGTACTCCAACTTATATGGCGTGCGCGTCGTAGGCACGCCCCAGCACGACCTCTACGCCCAGGACATGCTTGGCAGATTCGCAAGCTACGGGCTTGACGCAAGATACCAGGAATTTTCCGGCTTCGGGGCGACGGCAAACAAGAACGTCCTTGGATTCAAGTGGGGAGCGAACCGCTCGGACTGGGTTGTTTTCGGGGCGCACTATGATACGTTTGCTACCGCTTTTGGGGCATACGACAACTTGGGCGGATGCGCGGCTGTGATGGAAATGGCACGCGTTCTTTCAAAATACAATTTCACAAAGACCCTTGTCTTTGCACTATGGGACTGCGAAGAATGGGGACTTTACGGCTCGGCATACTTCGCGAAGACATACAAGGCCAACGTCTCGTTTGCCAATTTCAACTACGACTGCTACGGCCTGAATTACCCGATCAGCAATCCGGGAACCGGCGAGCCGCTGATGCACAACGTGGGGATCAGCAGCAAAGGAAGCAAGAATTCGAGCGCAGGAATCAGCTTCAATTCAATATTGATGTATGTTGCAGACGAAATGATGAAGATACCAAAGGACCTGCAGAGCTTCCATAATCCTGCCAGCAACAGCGACCACGCTTCGTTTGGCAAGTCGCCAGTCGCGTACTTCTACAGCGACCCTGCAAGCTATGAGATACTTTGCTACCCGAACGTGCCGCTTGACACTTATGCAACTTTCGTCGCGGCCGCCGGCGGCCCTGACCCGATGAAGCAGGGGCTTGAATTCCCTGTTTTGTATTCATATTACTGCGCAATACTCTGGTCCGAATGCGGCTTTTCGGCCCCGGGTTCGGCAGAACAGGAAGAAGCGGATGAGAAATAGCCGCGCAAGAACTAATATTGAGATAGATATTCGGGATTGATAAAATGCGTGCATACCAGATAAAACGTGGCGTTAAGGCGGACCTGAAGGCGCTTATGAAGGAGTGCTTTGGCGAGGCAAAGGAAAAGGACGGGAAGTTCACTGCTACTTATGGTCCGCTCAAAGTTGTTGCATACATCGACGGAAAAAGCCTGATGGCGGATTACGACATGCCAAAAGACACAGACCCGGCAAAGGTGCTGGACATTGTCAGGCGCAGGAACATATTCCT
>JAQUQK010000092.1 GCA_028716125.1 Thermoplasmatota archaeon
CTTGTCGAGGTTCTCTAGAATAGCCCTCCGACGAATTTTCCAATCTGTTCCAGCAGCCCACCAGTGGTTTCAGTCACGTTCTCAACGGTTTCGTCTATTCCTGCAGTTTCTGGCGCAGGAGGGGCATTTCCGCCAAACAGTTCCGATATGAATTCACCAACTTCCCTTACGATCCCGGATGCGCCGCCGCCGATGGCATTCACGGCGTCGCCTACTCCATCCACAAGGGCATTTCCTGCCGAAGATATTCCACTCCACGCCGCAACAAATATTCCGCCTATTCCCTGGCCCACCGCCACTACGATGTTGCACACTCCGCTGACAACGAACACGCCGCCCTCGCCTATTGCTATGAATATTGAAACTACGCCGTCCACAATTGCCATTACAACATCGCCAATGAAACCAATTGTCGCGTTTGCTGCGTAAGCCGTGCCGTTTATGACGTATTTCTCAACCCAGCCGAAAATAGATCCTATGAATCCGGCAGTTGTATTGGTTGCATTTTTGGGGTCGTTTGCGGTATTGTTAAAGTAATCTTCTGCAATTCCTGCAAGTTCGTTTGTTGCATTCTCGAATTCGGATTCCGTTTCATTTCCGGCAGTTTCGTTGCCGTCTTCATCTCCGGTCGCGTTTTCGTCCTCCGTCTCGTTGCCAGTTTCGTTTCCGGTTTCATTGCCTGTCTCATTCCCATCGTTCCCGCCGTTCAATATCCACTGGACAGTGCTGTTTAGGTATCCGATTGTCCAGTTTACAAGCCCGCGCGGGTCGTGCGCCGTCTGGTTCACGAAAGTCGCGGGATCGCTTGCAACTTCCTCGGCTTTGTCGGCAAGCTCCCCAAACGGTTCTGCCATTGCCGGAGCCGCGAGTGAGAATACCAGCATGGCCACGAAAAAGACGGCGAGCGCCGCCTGCGTCCAAATGCTCATTCTTGCTTTTGCCATAATCATCAAGTGATTGTAGCGGTGCCCGCTTATAAATAAAGGCTGGATAGAGCGTTGAACTGAAACTAATGACATGCCATTGTCATGACTTGCGACACTCGGGGCTTTTCATAGCAAAGCCAACTAGCGATAAAGGAGAAAAAGGAGCGATTTCACAAAAACAAACCTGCAAAAATTGAGTAGATGGAAAATTGAAATGAAAAACAAAAATGAAGATTGAAATCCAGTTAAACTGCAGGCGTTTCTTTCGCCTTCGAGATGTCGAATTTCTCGTTTATCGTGAGGCTGAACGACTTGCCGTTCCGGTTCCTGTTTATGATGCCTTCCTGCTCCAGCTTTGTCACGTGCCATGAAACGAGGGAGGGGCGCACCCCGAGAGATTCGCAGATGCGCTTCTGGCTGGTCCCGGGATTCTTTTCTATGAAGCCGAAAATGCTCTTTGCCGTGCCGTCCTTAAGCGCCGCCGTCTTCACCATGGATTCCTTTGAGAAAGTTCCACCGTTCTCGAAGAAGCAGCGCTCGTTGTTCATGTTCTCGGCGTGGATTTTGGTTGCCTCTTCAAGTTTCTTTACGTGATGGACTGTGGTTCCCCAGCCGATGTTGAGCTGCTGCGAAAGCTGGCTCATGTTTATTCCGGGATTTCTCTGAATGGCGCTGTATATTTGCCTGCGTGTTTCGTTCTGAAGTATTTCCTCTCTGGGAATACGGGTGAAAAGGCCCATTCCGCCCGGCGCCACCTTCTTCACCCAATACCAAATCCCATAAGATGCTCCGCCAGTGCCGCAAGCGCTTCCTGCCATTATCGCGCCATACTGTACGTCAGTCATTCCGTTTGGCTTGAGGCTCCAGATAAGCGCAGCCAGATTTGAAAGAAGTGCGCCGATTGCAGTAAATGCAGTTCCGATGGCCCCAACGAGCCAGACCATTCCGCTCCCGATTGCGCCGAATATGAATACAATTCCGTTCCACATGGCTGCGCCTAACGGTGGAAGAACTTTGCCAAGCCAGACAAACGCCGCGCCGAGGCCGCTGCCGATTACTGAAAATACAAACACCAATCCCTTGCCGAATACAACAAGTCCGCTGCCTATCGCAGAGCCCGCCGCCCCAAGGGCGCCGCCGACCGACTTGAAGAACCCGCCGACAGATTTGCCGAAGTCAAAATTGGATGATTTGTTCGCTTTCAGAACACCGTCAAGTTCCTTTGCCTTATCTGTGATGTTGCCGCCTTTTTCTGGCGTTGACACCGCAGTTGTGGCTGACGCTACGCAAGACAGCGCAAACATTGCCGAAACGGCTATTGACAGTATTGCAATCGCGTTCAGTTTCATGCTCTATCCAATGATGTAAGGGATTTGTAAGAATATAAAGATAGTAGATAGATCGTTGAACTGAGACTAATAACATACTATTGTTGCGCCTTCCGACACTCTGGGGCTTTCTACGGCGGCCATCGGCCGCCTCGACTCGGAAATAAATTTCCTCGTGCTTTGCAAAGCCAACTAGCGAGAAAAGAGAAAAAGAACGGTTTTGAAATCGGAACAACAAAAAAATATTACAAAAAAAAACGAAAAGTACGCCCGCGCCGAGATTCGAAACGCCGCGCCTAGAAATATTGTCGGGCGCGCCTATCAAATCTCGTCGCCTGTTAATTGGCAAAAATTGGTTAGTACGCCCGCGCCGAGATTTGAACTCGGGTCAGGAACTTCGCAGGCTCCTAGTATATCCAAACTAGCCCACGCGGGCGCGTACTTAAGCGAGGGTGTATCAAATATTGGGTATTCAAACTTTTGATTTGCACGTTTCTTGTTTTTGATGCTTTTTCAAAAGATATTTACACTGGCGGCGCAATAGTTTACGTGGTGATGGTACGAGCGAGAAGAAAAGGGAAATAGATGGAATGGAATACGAACGGGTTGATAGGGGGCTCAACATTGACGAACTTCGAAATAATGGCGCGGTTTTAATCCAGCAGGGAAAAGCCGTGGATTTCAGGGTGGTTGAGATAACCCACAGGGAAGGTGTTTCCCACCGAGAAGAGCTTTCCGACTATGCGCACAAGGGCCACAGGAAAAAGGAATACGGCCTTTACATCAGATAACCGGCAGGCAATCACATTTATCTCTGCTTTTCAGATATTCTGCTGTTAAAATGCGGCACAAGAGCAAAGGGGAAATGCGCGACATAGCAAAGGAAAGAATTGCAATTCTCCTGGACTTGGCGGAGCAGGAATCAAAAAAGCCCGATATGGGCAGGGCAAAAAGATATGCCGAGCTTGCCCGCAAAATCTCAATGCGCTACCAGGCAGGGATGCCGCTTGAATACAAGCGCAGGATCTGCAAGAAGTGCGGCGCTTTCCTGGTTTTCGGGAAAAACGCTACCGTTAGAACACTCGATGGCGCAGTTTCCATAAAATGCGGCGGATGCGGAAACATAGTCAGACTGCCATTCTCTCGCGAAACAAAGGAGCGTAGGTCGGCCTCTGCCGCGTCCAGAATCTGCAAAAAGATCATTTTGATGAAAGAAAAGGGCGCTTCTGCCGACGAAATACTGAAGGAATCTGTGCGTCTTATTCGCGCAGCCACTGGCAGGTTCAACTGGACTGGAATTTACCTTTTGAAGGGCGATGCGCTTGAGCTTCACAATTACATCGGAAGGCCAACCGAGCATACAACGATAAAAACCGGTGTAGGCGTCTGCGGCACTGCTGTTGCCCAGAAGCGCAATATAAACGTGCCGGATGTCTCAAAAGTCCAGAATTACCTTGCCTGCAGCGTTGAAACAAAGTCAGAGATAGTAGTCCTGATAAAAGCGCCCGACGGAAGGATTCTTGGGCAAATTGACATAGATTCGGACAAAAGGGGCGCATTCCTGCAAAGAGATGAGCGTTTCCTCCAGAAAGTGGCTGACTGCATCGGCGCTCTCATAACATAAACGCAATATAAACGAATAGCATAAAATTATCAAATATTCTAAAGATACCCTGCCGGTACTATTATGGCACTTTATACCGCTCGCATCGAGATCAGGCTGAAGAAGGGAACTGCTGACCCGGAAGGAAAGAACACCGAGAAGGCGCTGAATCTTCTTGGGATAAAGGCCCAGAACGTCAAGTCGGTCAAGCTTTTTGAGATGGATATATCGTCAAAGACAAAGAAGGACGCTTACGACGTTGCCGAAGAGGCATGCGAGCGCCTCCTTGCAAACCCGGTCACGCACAACTACCGGATAACCATAAAGGAATAAGCGGGCGGACAGTCTCCGTCCATTGGTGATATTATGGAACTTTACAAGAAAAGAGACGTCCCATTCGAGCTAACAGAGATTAACATACTCGAAGCGAGCGATACCGATCTTAAGAAAATCTCGGCAGACCTTGAAATACGCCTCACTCTTGGGGAAATGCAGGTAATACAAAACTATTTCCGAGGGAAGGGAAGAAACCCGTACAATATAGAAGTCCAGTCTCTTGGCCAGGCATGGTCAGAACACTGTTGCTACAAGTCCAGCAAACCGGTTCTCCGCAAGTTCTTATTCGGACTTAACCAGCCATACGTCATCGACAAGGGAGACGCAGGCGTTGTGGAATTCGACGACAAGCACGCTTACGCAATTCGCATTGAATCCCACAACCATCCTTCGGCGATAGAGCCATACGGCGGAGCGGCAACCGGAATTGGCGGAATCATACGCGACGTGCTTTGCATGGGCGCAAAGCCAATAGCGCTTGCAGACCCGCTTTTCTTCGGGCCCATGGATACGCCGATTGAAAACGTTCCAGCAGGAATAAAGCACCCGAAATATCTTGTTTCAGGCGTTGTCGCGGGAATCAGGGACTACGGCAACCGCGTTGGCATTCCAACCGTTGCAGGCTCGGTCACTTTTGACGAAAGCTATGTAGGAAACTGCCTTGTAAATGTGGCATGCGTTGGAATAGCAAAGAAATCCCAGCTTGTAACAAACTCGGCAAAGCATGTGGGCGACTATCTGGTGCTCGTTGGCGGAAACACCGGGCGCGACGGTATTCACGGCGCAAATTTTGCGTCTGTTGAAATCACATCCAAGACCGAGGAAAAGGACAGAAGCTCGGTGCAGCTTGGCGACCCGATAACAAAGGAACCAGTTATCCACGTCTGCGTCGAATGCGCGGAGAAAGGATTGCTCGCAGGAATGAAGGATCTTGGAGCAGGCGGACTTTCCTGTGTCACCGGCGAACTTTGCCTCCAGGGAGGATTTGGCGCGGAAGTTCATCTTGACCGCGTGCCGCTAAAGGAAGCAGACATGGCGCCCTGGGAAATGTGGGTTTCGGAGTCTCAGGAAAGAATGATGATGGCTGTCGAGGAGAAGAACCTCCAGAAAGTGCTTGATATATGCAAGCTCTGGGATGTCCCCGCAACGCCTATCGGAAGGGCAATAAAGGACAAGGTCACAAGGATATATTATAAAGGAGTCAAGATATTCGAAGTCGACCTCGATTTCCTTACAAAGGGGCCGGAATACAACAGGCCGTGCAAGTTGCCGCAAGTACCGATTGCGCGGGAAGCTCCAAAGAAGGCAGGGCGAAAGTTCAAGAGCCACTCGGAAGCGCTTCTGGCTCTGCTATCCGACCACAACATATGCTCCAAGGACTGGGTAATACGCCAGTACGACCACGAGGTGCAGGGAAGAACGATAATAAAGCCGCTTCAGGGCAAGATGAACAAGAACGGCCCGGGCGACGCGACGGTTCTAAAGCCGGTTGAGGACTCGTACCGCGGGCTTGCAATATCAATTTCATCCACCCCGTTCATCACCGCAATAGATCCATATCAAGGCGGGCTTGGCGTGATAGACGAGATGTGCAGGAATCTTGCCGCAGTAGGCGCAGTTCCGCACTCTTACACAAACTGCCTGAACTTTGGAAATCCGGAAAAGGCTGAAAGATTTGGAGTATTCCACGAAGCGGTTAGGGGACTTGGCGATGCTTCAAGGGCGATGAGCATTCCGTGCCCGTCCGGAAATGTCAGCCTTTACAACGAATCACACCACAGCTCAATAAAGCCGACAATGAGCGTGCTTGGCGCAGGAATTGTCGAGGACATACGCCAATGCGTAACAACGGACTTCAAGTCAGAGGGCAATTCGATATACATCCTTGGAAAAACGCGCGAGGAATTCGGCGGCTCTTCGTATTCGCGCCTTACCGGAAACGAGGGCAATGTGCCAAAGGTTGACCTGGATATTCTAAAGAAGAGCGTTCCTGCGGTTGTCAAGGCGATACGCTCCGGATGCATTGCGGCCTGCCACGACGTTTCTGACGGCGGGCTTGGCGTAGCAGTAGCAGAGATGTGCATAGGCGGAGACGTTGGCGCTGAAATTGACCTTGGCGCGATGGACGAGGGCCGCTGGGAATGCACCCAGAAGGGCGTATGGAAGTATGCCCCGACGCGCGACGAGAAGAAGCTTCCAACAGAGGCAAAGCTGTTTGCGGAGTCCGCAACACGCTGGGTTTTCGAGGTCAAGAAGGGGCAAGAGCACGAATTCGAGACGATAATGAACGGCCTTAAGCTTTACAGGATCGGCAAGGTTTGCGGGGATTCGCTGAAGATGTTCGAGGACGGCAAGGCAGTAATAGACGAGAATGTCGAAAAGCTCCGCGACACCTGGACGAATCCGTTCTGGAAGCAGATGGGATAAGGAGGTTATGAAATGAAGATTTCAGACGTTAAAGTTTGCATACTCCAGATTGAAGGAACGAACTGCGACCAGGAGACTTACTGGGCTTTCAAGCGCCTTGGCGCAAAGCCGGAAGTTGTCCACCTCAAGCAGCTTATAGCAAAGGACATTCCAAATGAAATGAAGCGCTCCCTTTCCGACTATCAGTGCCTCATGTTCCCGGGCGGGTTTTCCGCTGGCGACTACATAAGAGCTGGCGCGATTTTCGCGGCAAGGATGAAAGCGGCCATGGCAAAGGACGTTAAGAAATTCATCGAAGCGGGTTATCCTGTCGGCGGAATCTGCAACGGATTCCAAATAATGGTAGAGCTTGGCGTACTTCCGGGAATCGGCGAAACAATGAGCCACATACCGCAGGCGATACTTGCAAAAAACGACTCCGATAGATATGAATGCAGGCCGACGCTTCTAAAGCATGAGAACCGCGGAAAGTGCGTATTCACTTCAAAGATGCCGAATGGCGCAGTTGCGATGATACCCTCGGCGCACGGCGAAGGAAAACTCACGTTCCCGAAGGAAAAGGAAGACAAGATAGTAAAGCACCTGATTGACAATGACCAGATCGTCTTCAGATACGTCGATCCCGAAGGAAACTACGCAGGCTATCCCTGGTGCCCCAATGGCGCAATCTACAATATCGCGGGCATCTGCAATGAGCA
>JAQUQK010000093.1 GCA_028716125.1 Thermoplasmatota archaeon
GCCGCTGTGGCTAAGTGGTATAGCATCTCCTTGGTAAGGAGAAGGTCGCGTGTTCAATTCACGCCAGCGGCTTAATTCAAAAGTCTTTTTACATAGCAGACTGAAGTCTGCAAGCACGATTCAAAATTTGCAAATTTTAGTAAAAAAAACGCCAGTTTACAACAACAGCTATAAATCAAAACTGGATGCTCTGGCCAGGTTGATGCCAAATGAAAGCAATACTGGCTGGAATAATAGGCACGATGTTTCTGATGGGCGCATTCGCGCCGCTGATGAGCGCAAGTGATGTGCAGTACTCTGCAGTTCTTGATCCGCAGCTCAAGGAAAAGATGGATGGCGCGGACTTGAACCTTAAGCTCGAAATCATAGTTACGTATAATGGCGATGCGAAGCAGAACGGAATGGCGCGCTTTGATGCCCTCGGACTGCCGCACGTCGACCTCAAAATACTCCCGATGACTGGCGCAATCGCTCCGGTATATCTCATTAACGAAATTCTCGGATGGCGCGAAGTGAGGAGCGTTTACTGGAATGCGCCGATACAGTTCAGCCTCAAGGACAGCGTCAAAAGCGCCGGGGTTCCTCCAGTATGGAACACTTACGGAGAGAGGGGAAAGAACGCAACCGTCCTTGTGATAGATTCCGGCGTGGACGGAACCCATCCCGACCTTTTGTATAGCGAGAAGATAATCGAAAGCGCAATGCCGATTGACATCCTGGGCGCAGGACTGCCGGTTGCATGGGCTGAAGGGCTCCCAGTAACTGATTCGGTAGGCCACGGAACGCACTGCCTCGGCACGATTGGCGGCACGGGACAGGCACTCGGCGGATATACCCTTGGCGCAGTTCCCGACCCGCTTCAGGGCAGCAAGTATGTGGGAATGGCCCCTGAGTGCAAGCTTGTTTCATTCGGTCTCGGCGCGGCGCTGTTTGTCTTTGGAACGGTCCAGGGATTCGAATACGCTCTTGAAAACCAGGAGAAATACGGCATACGCGTCATATCTAACAGCTGGGAGCCCAGCAGTTTCCAAGAGTTCTCCCCCGACAGCCCGACCAGCGTTGCAACGCTGGAATGCTACAAAATGGGAATGCTTGTGGTATTTGCTGCGGGAAACAGCGGACCTACAGGGCATACAATGAACGCATATTCGGTCGCTCCGTGGGTCATAGGCGTTGCGGCTGGAACAAAGGACAAGAAGCTTGCGGATTTCTCATCGCGCGGAAGCAATGACACCGAGATGCCGTACGATCACCCGGATATAACAGCGCCAGGTGTTGAGATAATGGCGGCAAAGGCAAAGGCAGGAATACTCCAAGCGCTAAGCCCGACATCCGGCCCAACCGATGCGGACTCGGTTTTAGCGCAGGCGACATTCTATATCTGGATGTCCGGCACGTCGATGGCATGCCCGCACATAGCCGGCATAGCCGCACTGCTCTTTAGCGCAAATCCAAGGCTCTCGCCCGACCAGGCAATGGACATACTCGTAGGAACCACTGACAAGATGGGCGAAAATCCAGTTTGGAAAGTTGGAACCGGATATGTGAACGCAACTCGCGCATATCTGCTTGCAAGGAACACCACCGGAAATCTTGATGCGTTCAAGGCAAACCAGACTAAATATAGCGGTGCCGGCGACGAACTCTTCGCAAACGACTGCACAAGCGTGGGCTACGACTATTATCCCGAAGTCAAGAGCAATGAGACTGTAAAGAACGTTACCGTTGAAGAGAAGAAAACGCCGGGATTCGAGGCAGCTTCCTTGATTATGGGGCTTGGCGCAATCGCCGCAGTTGCGGTCATAATCAGGAAGAAAAAGCAGTAATTACCTGAAATCTTCCAGGTGGCGAACCACCAGTTCTTTTTCCTCTTCAATTCCCTCTATTCCTGGTTTTTCAATGTGCTCTACCATTATAGACTCAAGCAGGCCGCCGAGCGATTCGACGTCCATTATGTATTTCTTGCAGTAGAATGCAAGGCGCTTTCGCAAGTCGTTGTTGTGTCTTATCTCAATGGAGTCAAGCGCTTCCGAGAGGCGGTCGGCAAGAAATGCGCCGTGCCTGTCCCAGTCTGTTAAAAGTATTACATCTCTTATGCCTGCGCGATGCAGGGATTCCGAGAACTGGGTTACGGATTCCCCTCGGTTGAAAACAAGAATGCTTCCGATGCATCCAACGTCGCGAAGGGCGCGCTCGTCCTTGATGCCCTCGACCACAATCGGAATGTCGAGATTTTTGTCTATAAGCTGCTCTAAAACTTCGCGTATCTCGTGGCAATTTTTCCTAGGCAGGGCGAACTGGTTTAGCCTTCCCCTATCCATTTACATTCTCCGGAGTCGCATCCCTAAACTTCGGACTTTAATGGCATCTGGGGACTGGTGTCGCCGCACAATAACAGGTTGGTTCATCCGGGGAGTATCCCAGTCCCCACCCTGACCTTAGCCGGCGGACGAGCGGCATGGCACGCCACAGCAGATGGCTCGGCATGGACGGCACAGCAGCCTTCCATGATTTTTGTCATGCCGACGAATGTTCCAGTCGTTTTACGGCCCTCTGTTGTCCTGAATTCATCCATCGGCAGTTCGCCGGTGTCGACAGGGACCCATGAGGGCAGACTGTAGCCCAATCTCGTCAATGCGTTTCATCGTTTCCTCGCGCATCTTCTTAAATCGGGCAGCTGGCAACAAGCTTGCGCTCGCTGCCTGTCGCCTTGATCTTGCTTTTCGTTCACAGTTCGGCAGCAACATGTAAAACGGCGAAGCCGTTTTAGGTTACCTTTCGCCGATCTCGCGAAATCTTCTACGTCAAGGCATAAGTTATATAAATTGGTGGGCTTTTAATGTTTGTGTACAGTTTCTTCTTTTTAGCTGCATTGATTGTTGCGATTTCCATTCTTAAGCTCCCTATGCGACTTAATGAAGAAAAAGCCGACGACCGCAAAAGTCACGGTTGGCGAAAGCCAGCTTGGAATGTGGGCGCCGAATGCGTCGAGAACCATTATCGCGCCGAGGAATAATATGGAGTACATCGCGCCATTCTTCAGGTATGCGTACTTCTTTATGTTGTCAACGTTCCTGATTGTCAGCTCTCTCACTACTAGCGCGCCGAGTCCATTGCCAAGCAGTATAATGGGCACCGACAATGTGAATGCGAATGCGCCAAGAACCCCATCTATCGAAAACGTGGCGTCAAGCACTTCGAGATAGAACAGTTTGCTCAGGTCGGATAGGGTCTTGTCTGTGAGATTTCTTTCCTTTTCCTCGGCGTTCTGCTTGAAGCCATGGGTTATGAAAAACGCGGTAGAGCCGACAACCGCGCCAAATGCCATCATCGGGTCGCGCTTGAGGGCAAACCAGACAATGACTGACAGGAGAACAGATACGACCGCAAAGAACCAGACACCTTGAGAGTGGAAGAATTTTTCACCGACAAGCCCGTAGTTCTTCGGCTCCATGAAAAGCCAGTGGAAGAAAAGGAATACAAGGAATACGCCGCCGCCGATGAAGAGTATCGGCGATGATTTCTCGATTACTTCCATTATTATAGGGTCGTTGCTGAATGTGGCAGTGAGCGCGCCTATAGGCCCAAGGGACGGATTTGCAACGTAGAATATGAGCCATGGAAGCAGGCCGCGGACAAGGAATACTGCGATGAAAAGCCCCCAGACAAGGAACCATTTTCTTGCCCTTTTTCCCATAGTTCCGAGAACTTCCGCATTGACTATGGCATTGTCTATGCTGCTTATGGTCTCAAAAAGGCACAAACCGGCAATGGTAAGCGCCGCCGAAATAAGGTCCATGGCCCCCGAATCTTTTTTCTTGTTATATTGCTATTTACAAATCTTTTTAGAAATACAAAAGATGCGCCAATTATGCCCCACGCGCCAGAACTTATTTTGTCCCTTGAAAGGATTGCCGCAAAAATCCGCATAGACGTCATAAAAATGATTGCGAAGGCCGGCACCGGACATCCCGGCGGCTCGCTTTCCGCAACTGACGTCATGACCGCACTTTATTTCCATCACATGCGCCACGACCCGAAGAACCCGAAATGGGAGGAAAGAGATAGGTTCGTCTTGAGCAAGGGGCATGTCTGCCCTGCGCTTTATTCAGCAATGGCCGAATCCGGCTATTTCCCAGTTTCAGAATTAATGACACTTCGCCAGCTCGGCACGCGCCTCCAGGGACATCCGGCAATGCAGTATTTGCCCGGATTGGAAATAACCACAGGCTCGCTTGGCCAGGGATTGTCGGCAGGACTTGGAATGGCGCTTGCGGCGCGTGTGGGCAAAAAGGAATGGCGCGTCTACTGCATGATGGGCGACGGGGAGAACGACGAGGGCCAGATATGGGAAGCGGCGATGGCTGCAGGCCATTTCAAGACAGATAATCTCACTGCGATTCTTGACCGCAACTCCCTCCAGATAGACGGCTGCACAGAGAACGTCATGTGCCTCGACCCCATTGCGGACAAATGGCGCGCATTCGGCTGGAATGTAATAGAGATAGACGGCCACAGCATGGAAGCGATTATGGACGCGCTCGACCTTGCAACGACAGTAAAAGGAAAGCCAACGATTATTATTGCAAAAACCGTAAAAGGCAAGGGCGTTTCATTCATGGAGAACAACGCCGAATGGCACGGAAAGGCGCCAAATAAAGAACAGACTGAAATTGCGCTTAAAGAATTAGAGGCGCAGGCGGCAAAGCTTGGCGTCGAAGTATCGAAGGAGGATTAAAATGCCAGCAATTCTTCCAAAGCCGTGGCAGAACGCGGGAATGCGCGAGGCATACGGCAAGACGCTTGTGAAGCTTGGCGCGGAAAATCCGAATGTGGTCGTGCTGGATGCAGACCTTTCTGGATCAACTCAGACAAAAATGTTCGGCAAGGCATATCCCGAAAGATTCTTCAACATGGGAATTGCGGAGCAGAACATGACCGGCGTTGCTGCGGGCTTTGCGGTTTCGGGCAAAATCCCGTTCATGAGCACTTTCGCGGTGTTTGCCACAGGACGCAACTACGACCAGGTGAGGCAGAGCATCGCATATCCTGAGAACAACGTCAAGATTGTGGCGACTCATTCAGGCGTTTCAGTGGGCCCTGACGGCGCAACGCATCAGGCGCTCGAAGACGTGGCGCTTATGCGCGGGCTTCCTTACATGACCGTGATCGCACCCGCGGACGCGGTTGAAACTGAAAAGGCAATCCTTGCAGTTGCAAAGATGCACGGGCCTGTTTACGTTCGCCTGACGCGCAGCCCGTCGCCCGTGATTTTCGGGCCAGACTATGACTTTAAGATAGGAAAAGGCGTCTTTTTGCGCGAAGGAAAGGACGTTTCGATAGTTTCCACCGGAACAATGACCGTTCCTGCCGTCCAAGCGGCTGAAATCCTTGCGTCGCAGGGCATAGACGCGGCGGTGCTTCATATGCCGACAATCAAGCCCATCGACGTGGATGCGCTCCTAAAAGCATCGGAAACGCGCAAAATCGTGACCGTGGAAGAGCACAGCGTAATAAATGGGCTTGGCTCTGCAGTCGCGGAAAACCTAGCGTACTACAATCCGACCAGGCAGATGCGCATAGGAACCGAGGACAGGTTCGGGGAATCCGGAAGCGCTGAGGAGCTTTATGACAAGTACGGGCTTACGGCACCGAAGATAGCCGAGCGCATAAAGGTATTTATGAAGCACTAACCGATGCACGTTTATAGGATTGGTTTTAATGGATTACAAGGAACTGCTTGCAAGGGCGCGCACCAAGATTCCCGAACAGCTTTCGGACGGGGAGCGCTTCAAGGTCCCTGAGCCCGACGTGCTTTATGAAGGGAAAACCACGGTTCTCCGTAATTTTGGAAACATCGTAGATACGATCCGGCGCGACAAGGAACACTTTTTGAAATACTTGCTCAAGGAACTTGGCACCCCGGGAACCCTTGACGGCACGCGCGTTATTTTCCAGACAAAAATACCGTCGGCAAAAATCAGCGAGCGCGTGAGCAATTACGTTGAAACTTACGTCATTTGCTCCGAGTGCAGAAGGCCGGATACTCACATTGTTAAAGATGACAGGACAACGACCATTGTCTGCGACGCCTGCGGCGCGAAGCGCCCCGTAATCGCCAGGAAAGCAAGGGCGGAACTGCCAAAGGTTTCCGTAGGCAACGTTATCGAAATCAGCATCGACGCCATTGGCCAGAAGGGAGACGGCATTGGGCGCATCGAAGGCTTCACCGTTTTCGTGCCGGGCGCGCAAAAGGGAACTAAACTGAATGTCAAGATAAAGACAATCAGCGGAAAGCTCGCATTCGGCGAAATTGCCAAGTAATTTTCTCTTTTTTCTTGGACAAGATCAATATGATAATTGCCATTTCCGGAACTCCCGGCTGCGGGAAGACTTCTGTTGCAAAAGTGCTTCGAAAACAGAAATATTCAGTAATCGACCTTAAAAAATTCGCAATCGAAAACGGGTGCGTTTCGGGTGTGGATAAAAAAAGGGACACGCGCGAAATTGACGTCCCGAAGCTCAACAGGAAACTGGAACCCGCCGTATCTGAAATGGCAAAGGACGACCACATTTTCATAGAGGGGCACCTTTCGCACCTTCTGGATTTTGTAGATGCCGTGGCGATACTTCGCTGCGCCCCTTCGGCCCTTGCGGCCAGGCTCAAAAATAAAAGGTGGCGCAAGGCGAAGGTTGTTGAGAATTTGCAGGCGGAAGCCCTTGGGATAATAACTTTCGAGGCGCTCAGGCTTAGAAAGTGCAAAGGCGATAAGATATTCGAAATAGACGTAACGGATTCTTCCCCCGAGGAAACTGCATCAAAAATACTCAGAATAATATCAAGCCGCCCGCCGAAAAGCGGGGCGCGCATATCGTGGTCAAAAGACATAATGGAAAACGCGGAAATCCTCTACGATTAAAAGGTGTGATTATGGTTCTGAACGATCATCGCGACAAGGTTGAATTCGTGCTGAATCCCGCGGGAAAGGCGCTTAAGTGGATGGACCCGAACTGGCTTACCTGGATTGCAGGGCTTCTTGCGGCGGCCGCAGGATATTTCTTTGTCATATCGACAAAAACGGCTCCGCAAAATCTCCTTATCGCGGCGGCGCTCGTGTTTGTGAGCGGTTTTTTCGACGCGATTGACGGCAAAGTAGCAAGAATCACGGGAAAAATTTCAAAATACGGCGACTTTCTTGATCATGCAATCGACAGGTACGCCGACATGTTCATATT
>JAQUQK010000094.1 GCA_028716125.1 Thermoplasmatota archaeon
TCCTCTATGGGGTGCATATATTGGAATCGGTTTGGGGCTTAAAAATAGAATTGAAAAAAAATGAGGATTGATTAAGAGTAGAGGACGTCTATCACTAGATGGAAGTCACATGAAACTGAATCTATCTGGAGAACCACTTCTGCATTCCAGTCTCCAATTGACTTAGGATTCTTTAGTTCAAATGTTTCGCCATTGCTAATGCTTCCTTTTTCAGTCCCTTCGGCGTCCGTTATGATTGTAACCGCACCGGACGAACCTGCAGGGAGCATTACGTTGGATTGCTCATAGAAAATTTTAATTTTCTTCGCATCGGCGTTTACAGGGAATGCGTAGTTCTTTATGCCCAGGTCAGTATCATATATTCTGACGCTGTCGTTATATTCGGCATGATAGTTGGGTTTTGCAGGCGCAGTCTGGTTTCCACTCGCATTTCCGCCGGTCTGGTTGCCGGTCTCGTTCCCGGTTCCGCCGTTGCTTCCATTGCCGCCGGTTCCATTGTCGGTGCCGTCAGTGCCTTTCTCGCTTCCTACGCATCCGCTAAGCGCTGTCGCAAGCAGGAGCGCAATCGCGAATATTGCCAGCATGCTCTTCATTTTATCAAGAGGGTAAATCAAAATCACGTTTAAGTTTCTTGCTGAACGGCAGGGCGGGCGCAAGCGTCACAAAAAGTGCTCGTATCCGCGGTTTTCAAGCGGCATTTTTTTCCCGTTGCTGTCCAAAAGCATCTTGCGCTTTCCGCCGATTTTTCCAATTATTGCCAGGCGCCCACCTGCCTTTTCGACGGCGCGAACTGCCTTTTTTGCCATATCCTGCTTTAGCGTGCAGACAAGTTCGTAGTCTCCGCCGTAGTAGAGCGCCTGTTCCAGCGCGTTCTTGCCGGTAAGCCGCTCGACTTCCATTGTTTCAGGGGCGATTGGAATTTTAGAAACTTCAATTTCGCAGCCAAGCTTTGTCATCTGGTAAAGAGACGTCGCAAGGCCGTCGGATATGTCCATGCAGGAAGTGGCTGCGCCCGATTTTGCAAGCGCGATTCCCTCAGCTATGCGCGGCTGTGGTTCAAGCATTGCATTTTCCGCGGTTTTTATTCCTAGATTAGATCCAAGCGAATAATACCCCGCCGCAGCAGCTCCAAGCCTTCCAGTCACTGCAACAAGGTCCCCTTCTTTTGCGCCGAAGCGCGGCATGAATCTTTCCTTTTTCACAAGGCCGAGCGCAGTTCCTGCAATTGTAAGATTGCTGTTTTCCTTGGTATCCCCGCCGATTATCTGCGTGCCGTACGCTCTTGCACAGTCGTCCATTCCTCTTGCAAGATCCAGCAAAAATTTTTCTTCGGTTTCCCTTGGAAGCCCGAGTGCCATTACAAGGCCAATTGGCCTGCCTCCCTTTGAAGCAACGTCACTCAGGTTTACTGCAACCAAAAACCATCCTATCTGCCAGGGCGTCGCCTGTCGCGGCACATGGGTTTTCCTGCTGATTACATCGGTCGTAACCAAAAGATACTCTTTTCCCATGTCAATTGCAGCACAGTCGTCCCCAATTCCTACTGAAAGCGAGCATTTTGCGCCTTTTTCAGGCGAACGGCGCATGAAAATTTTTGTCATTTCCTCTATCGCCTTTCGCTCGCCGATTTTGGAAAGTTTCGCGCCTTTGCCCATCACAAGGTAATTGAATTGCCGGATAAAACAATATCATTTCAGCCAAGCGGCGCTACGTTCCTTTCCAGACATAAAATATGAAGTGCACTTCAAGGCTTCCGAATTTAGCAAAGCTGGCAAGCGAAAGCTTCTCCGATGTGCCTATCGCGACTCCTGAAGGTATGGACGGCCCATAGTCGAGGAACGCGGTTCTATGCGCGACGTACATGAACATATTTGCAAGGAACATCGCCTCCTCTTTCTGTCCGAGTTGGCTCGAAATCACATATGGGAGGTATGTCGTAAGTATGATCGTTCCATTCCCAAATATCGTGTCCCCCTTGCTATCCACCGCGCCGTCGTTTGATATTGCAAGCACGTCCTCCATCTTGTCCTTCTGACCTGGCGCAGGCCCCTTGGTGATTACGTGCGAATATGTTTCATCGGGAACTATCCATGTCCTTCCTGGATCAGTATAACTGGAATAGCTAAGCTTATTCGGAACGTTGAGTATTGGGTGGCCGGTATCCGGGACGTAAATGCCGCCGGAAGCTCCTCTTGTTCCGGTAGTCAGAAACGGTTCGAGCCAGTTGGCGTTCTGCTGGCCGCCAAGGACTATCAATCTCCCGCCTGCTCTTACCCAATTAGTTATGGCGTTCTTTACGGCACTTGGGGTTAGTGCGGTCTGGTCTGTATTGGAGCCGACGACGAGTATGTGGTAATAATTGCTCGTAAGGCGCGGAACGAGGTTGTTTTGTATATAGTCCGACTTGTCCGCAAACTTATCTCCCTGGCGCTCAAGTATTGGTGGAAGAGGCCACAATTGCGTAAGCGGAGGAATGTAAAGCGTGTTAGTGAACTGCGCTCCAAGCAAGGACACTGCCGTGCTTTCCTCGGTGGATTCTGAAGTTTCCGAAACATCCCAAAGCACGCTTGGCGGATTTGTAAGCGAGCCATAGTTTCCTATGTATGCAACTTTCATGTCAGAGATTGCGACCGTTCCATATCCCGTCGTCGAGCCCTCGAATACCGGATATGTCCTTACGTGAAAATCATATCCGGAAAGCCCAAGCGCCAATTTTGCCTCGGCGTAATCCAGTTTGCGGTTCGTGGGGTTTGCAGAGAGGGCGCATCCTGTCATGGCAATGAACTTGTCGCCGGAGAGGGTTGAAGAAGTGCTGCTTTGGGCAAGTCCAAGGCGCTCTATCTGCGTCGGCCCGTAGTCCGGGTTCAGGTGCCAGTTTTCAGGAACGCCCGGCGTCGTCGAAAGAACGGTAAGCGCCTGGCTTGCTTTTGACTTGAGGTCGGTGATTCCCGTATTTGGGGGCACCGAATTTCGAACAGAGGCAAGTATTACTATAAGCGCCACTGTGAAAACGCCCACCGCCACTATGAATCCTATGAGGTTTTCAACACCCTGGTTTGCGCGCCTTTTTGAGGATCGGTTTTTCATAATGCCCTCTAATTCTTTTTGCAAGATATAAATGTTGCTTGCTGCATGCCGGATTCGGCGCATTGTCATTTCCACACGTAAATGACCATTCGCATCTCTACAAGTCCGTAGTTGAGGTAATTCACAACAGGAAGCCTTTCGGAATATGCGACGCACGCCCCTGAAGGTATCGGTGGGCCGTAGTCTAAAAACATGTTGCGGTGCGCGCCATATACAAATAGGTTTGCGGTGAAGCGGCATTCCTCTGAGAGTCCAAGGTACTCGGAAAGGTTGTATGCAAGGTATGTCGTAAGTATTACTGTCCCATTGCCAAATATTGTCTCGTTCTTGTCGTTTATAACGCCCCGATTTGAGATGGCAAGCGCATCCTTCATGTACCCTTTTTGGCCCGGCGCAGGCCCATAAGTTATTATGTGAGAATAAGTTTCATTTGGCAAAATCCATGCCCGTTCAGGATCGGTGTAGCAGTCATAAGAAAGGTGGTTTGGCGTATTCAGGACAGGATGGCCTTTATCTGGCACATAAGTCCCGCCGGAAGCGCCCCTTGTTCCCGTGGTCAGGAAAGGCTCAAGCCAGTTTGCGTTCTGCTCTCCTCCAAGCACTACGAGGTTTCCGCCGCGCTTGACCCATCGCTCAATGGCGCCTTTTATTGCCGCAGGAGTAAGGGCGGTCTGGCCGACTTTTGAGCCAACAACCAGTATTTTGTAGTAATCGCTGTCAAGAGTTTGCACGAGGGACGTTTCAAGACTGGAAGTGTCCGGAAATTTGTCTCCGCTTGGATAAGTGGAGTTTGCGAATTCGACGCAAAGCGCGGACACGGTTGCCGATTCGCTCATGGACTCTTCCATTTCAGTCGATCCATCATAATTTCCAACGTACGCCACATTAACGTCATCCAGCCAAAGCGTGCCATATCCGGTTGAAGCCTCATCCTCGAAAATCGGATATGCCCTAAGATGGAAGTTGTAGCCCTGCAATCCCAGGGCGAATTTCGCCTCTTCGTAGTCAAGCTTTCCATTATCCGGATCCGCATCAAGCAGTGCGTCTGCCATGTTTATGAATTTCTTGCTGGAAAGAGCATACGGATTCGTTTCGTCGGCAAGGCCGAAGCGCTGTATCTTCGTTCCACCTGCATCTGGATTCTGCTCCCAATATGCAGGTATTCCCGGGGATGACGCCGCAAGAGTTATCGCTTGGTTTGCCTTGCAGTATAAATCAGTTTTGCCTGTTTCCCTGTATATGGATGTTTTGGCGGCGGACGAGATGATTGCGAAGGCCAGCAAAAATATCCCGATTGCCACTATTATGCCAATCAAGTGTTCGATGCCAGAGTCATCATTTTTTAACGGCATTAGGCCCGTATATCTATTTTTCCATATATAAGATTTAGCTAATAAAATTTGTAGAAAATCGTCTCGAAGATTTCGTTTTTCTCATCAGCAATGTATATATATATGATTGCACCTTCTATTCTTTGATGCCCGGATGCGGAGTTATAGACTATCCCGTCGCTTGTCTTGTCATAGTTTATGCTAGTGCCGATGTATTCTCCAAGGCTTACGAAGTTCCATTCATTTTTGTCGGACCCCGTGCCATTGCCCGCTAGAAATGCCCTGAACGTTATTCCGCTTCCTGCCTCGAGTTTCTCGAAAGACGCTGCACTGGAGTTCACGGTTTCGCGAAACGTGGCGTTTGAAACAGGCCCGGAAGCCCCGTTCTTGCTTGCATTTAGGGCTTTTCCAAATTCCGTGCGTATCACGGCATAGTCTTCAAGCATTGCAGGCTTTGATTCTTCGCGAACGGTTCTTGAGCCGAGGCCTGCTATCTCCTGGACCGTTATCGATATGGAAACGAATGCCAGTATTATCAATATGCCCGCAAGAAGAAGCAGCTGGCCTTTGGCATCCCTGGAAAATCCTCTTACTTTCATTTTACCACTCCGGATACCACATTATCATCTGGACTTTGTATGCGGGCGACATGGGCTGGCTTCCGTCGGGAAGCGTGACTACATAGTAATCCACAAGACGCGCGTTGACTGGCACACCCTGAACAAGAAAATACGCCTCGGCTACGACGCAATATGGCCCAAAAAGGGCGTTTTTCGGCACGGTGTAGCTGTATGTTCCTGTGGACTGATTATTTGTATTCGCGTTTTCCCTGTGGTTTAATATTGGGCCGTAAATTACTATATCAACATTCTGGAATGTTACCCCGCTTCCGGTTATGCCCGAAAAGTCATACGAAACCTGGAGCGTATTGCCGATGGTCATAGACCTGTTGTTTAAAGTGATATGTGCCGTTGAGTGGAGAAGGTTTGCAACCCGGTAGATGAGGCCGCCACCCGCTATTGCCGAGTAATTGGCTTGTCCGCTAAGCGGAACGCCATTGTACGTTATGTTGGATTTTACGCTGCTGGAAAGAGAGGTGGCATATCCTGTCGGATGCAGGACGTCTTTTGGCGGTATGGATGTTTTCTCATAAAGTCCTGGCATGGCAACCTTTTCGCTCAGCGTGTGGGCATTTCCGTTTGAGAATATTACAGGAACGCCGGAAGAAAGCCCCTTAACGAGAGATGATTTGTAAACAGGCATTGCCCATACGGTCATTGGCGTTGAATTGGTAATGCCATAAACGTCAAGGTCGGTAAAAACTGCAGTATAGCTCCACGGCGCCGTTATTGCCTGCTCAACGCTTATTGCGCTTGAAGGCGGGTTGCCCTGGACATAGACGGGATATTGATCATACCCATTGTAGAGATATACGTTATAGTAAACGCCCGGAAGCGTGGCGTTTATGTTGTCTGTCATGTTTTTGGGGTTTCCTGCAACCCCTTCTGTTATGTATTTCAAAAGCAGGTGGTTGTCATATGACTGTCTGTCGGCGGACGAATTCAGCGGCAGATTGTACAGGTTCTGGAGTTTTCCCTTCGCAAGCATCTTCAACTGTTCTATGCTGAATTGCTGTCTTGAGCTTGGAAGCGAAAAGCTTGCCACGAATGCGACTGCCATTATCATCATTATCGCGATTATCACTGCCTCGAAGACTTGTACCTGCGCGCAATTGCCCTTTTGCCGCCGTGCCATTTTTACTACACCACCACGAAGCGGAATGCCAGGTATGAGATTATTATCATTATGAATGCATGGCGTAGGCCCATTATCGCCTTTCCTTCCTCCATCACTCCGGCAACAAGCCCGCCGCCTATGCCCTGTATCAGCGCCGCGTGGAAGAACAGGGTCTTGTAAGTCTCGATGTCGAAAGGCGCGAATGTCATCCCTCCTATTGAAGTACCCGGGGCGACGCCGGAAACGGCCTTGTATATCTGCGGTATGAACTGGCTATACATGATTTCAATGACCGCGATGAAAACCAGGAACGCCAGATATATGATGATGACGTATATCCCCATGTTCTGCTTTCGCTCCGCCTGTATCTGCTTGATTTCGCGCGCGTCGTCGGCCGCCGCCTTGAGTATCTCGACGACGTTGCCGCCTGAGTTGCTTGCCTCTATGATAAGGGAAACAGAGCGTTCTATCAGAGGAGTTCGCACTCTTTCGCCGAAAAGCTTTAGTGCTTCCACGAAGGAAACGCCCCAGGTTATCTGCGACGCCATCTTGCGTATCTCTTCGGTCAGCGCCCCATACCTGCCCTTTGCAGTGGTAAGCAGGGCATTTGTGAGCGTCATGCCGGCACGCTTGGACTCGGAGAGGTCCCTTAGAAAATCAGGGAACTTTGAATCCATCTGAGAAATGCGCTTCATCTTGGAATTTTGGTAGAATCCATAAGGCCCAAGGCCAATGAGAAGCGAAGCCACTATCATGTCTATAGACATAATTGCCGCGTTTCCGGCAATGGTGATTGGCTTCATTGTCCCCAGGTACATCAGAATGCCGATAACGCCCAATATGGCTGCAACTCCAAATGAAACCCATATCATTATCTTTCGGGCAAC
>JAQUQK010000095.1 GCA_028716125.1 Thermoplasmatota archaeon
CCAATAAAAACCAAGAGCGGACAGGTCTTTGATACGGACATATTCATGGTTGACAGGGCGAAGGTCATCCAGTGCAACATAAGGGACATAACGGAGCGAAAGAAGGCGGAGGAAGCGTTGAACTACTCCGAAATCCGCTACCGCAGGCTGTTCGAGGCGGCCAAGGACGGAATACTGATACTTGATTGGGAAACGGGGCAGATAACGGACGTCAATCCGTTCATTGTTGAAATGCTGGGCTATTCGCACGAGGAACTGCTCGGGAAGAAACTATGGGAGATAGGAATTTTCAAGGACGTGGCGGCGAACAAGACGGCGTTTGAGGAGTTGAAAAACAAGGGGCGCATCCGCTACGAAGACCTGCCGCTGGAGACAAAGGATGGGCGGCGCATTGAAGTGGAGTTCGTCAGCAACGTATATGGGGTAGACCACACCAAAGTCGTGCAGTGCAATATCCGGGACATAACCGACCGAAAGAAAGTGGAGTCGGCGCTGCGCGAGAGCGAAGAGAAATACCGCAACCTGGTGGAGCGCGCGAGCGACGGAATATTGATAATCCAGGACGGCGTCATAATATACGCAAATCCGAGCCTTGCAGAAATGTGGGGCAGCAGCACGGGCGAGATCGTAGGAAGCCGTTTCACACAGTATGCGCATCCGGACGAATTGCCGAAACTGGCCGAGATGTATAAGCGGCGCATGGCTGGCGAGGAAGTTCCGCAGATTTACGAAACCGCGCTGAGGCGAAAGGACGGAAGCAACATTTACGTCGAACTTAACGGCGGGCTCACGACGTACGCAGGAAAGCCTGCAGACATGGTCATTATCCGCGACATATCCGACAGAAAAAAGATTCAGGACGCAGAGGCGCAGCTAATCGCCCTTAAACAGCTCGCAGAGATGGAAAACCGATTCATGGTCGTGGCCACACACGAACTCCGCACGCCGCTTGTTTCCATGAAAGGTTATACTGACATCATACTTTCCGGAAAGGCGGGGGACGTGCCGCCCAAAATCAAAGAGATGCTTTCCATCGCGGACAGAAACGTGAACAGGCTTATTCGCATGACGACCAATATAATGGATGTCCAGAGGATAAAGTCTGGCAAATTGCAAGTTGAGAATGCTCCGGTGGACATTTCATCGGTTCTCAAAGATTGCTTAAATGAAATTCGCCCTGTGGTGGATGACATGGAACAGTCAATCGAAGTGGAAATCCCAAGCCGCCCCTTGATGATTTCAGGCGACTTTTCGCGGCTTAGCCAGGTGATTATGAATATTCTCTCCAATGCATCCAAGTTCACTCCAAAAAAAGGAAAAATCCGCATCAAGGCGGAGGAAGAAGAAAATTTCGTGAGGGTTTCAGTCAAGGATACCGGCATCGGGATACGAAAAAAAGACATTGAACGGGTTTTCGAGATTTTTGCAGACATTGAAAAACCCGATTATTTCAAGGGAACCGGACTTGGGCTTAGCGTTTCAAAAGGCATAGTCGAGGCGCACGGCGGAACAATAGATGCTTATTCCGATGGCGAAGGAAAAGGTTCCACTTTCACGGTAGTACTGCCGAAATCAAAGGGGGCGAAATAGATGAAAGGAAAAATATTGGTGGTGGACGACGAGGAAGACATTCGCAATCTTGCGAGAATTATATTGGAGGATGCGGGCTACGAGATTATTGCCGCATGCGATGCAAAAGAAGCTTTTGAGAAGGCGTCCGCCGAAATGCCGGACGTTATACTCCTCGACATAATCATGCCGGAGAGGAGCGGGCTGGAAGCGTGCAGGGAGATGAAGGCGCAGCAAAAAACCCATTCCATTCCCATAGTTATGTTTAGTGTACTGGGAAAAGCGTCTGATAAGGAAAAGGCAAGGAAAATGGGCGCGGACGGATACCTGGTAAAGCCGTTCACTGCGGAAGATTTGCTGGCAGAGGTGAAAAAGCAGATGAAAAGAGGCAAGGGGGCACCGGCGCCATGAAGCTCAAAGGCAAGACCCTACTGATAATCATGGTGGTGCTGGCCGCATTTTTGCTGACAACCGTTATTGTATTCAATACCGTATTTATGGACAGTTTTCTGGAACTTGAGCAGGAGGATGCTTCAAGGAACGCAAACAGAGCATCAAACGCGATAGCCCAGGAAATTGATGCGCTGGACGTTCTTACCAGGGACTGGGCGTCCTGGGACGATACGTATGCTTTCGTGGAAGACGGCAATGAGAATTACGCTACTGCGAACCTAGTCGATACCACATTCGCAGGAGCCGGGCTCAATCTCATTTTGATCGTAAATGCTTCGGATGGCATAGTCTTCGGAGTCGCATTCGACCTTGACAACGAGACCAGCCTCCCGGTTCCGCAGGATATGTTGGATATGATTGAAAGCGGCGGGATCTTGCTGAGGCACGAAAACATAAGCAGCGGCATAAAAGGCATACTTCTTACTGCAAGCGGCCCGATGATGATCTCGTCAAGGCCAATCCTGACGAGCGAGAATGGGGGGCCGTCCCGCGGTTCGCTCATAATGGCGCGATACATGGACGGGAAATTCGTGGAGCGGCTCGGGGAAACTACCCAGCTTTCGCTCTCCATTGTTTCTGTAAACGATCCGGAGATTCCTTCCGATTTCCAGAACGCCCTGCAACACATTGAAGCGGAAGGCGGCATTTTCATAGAGCGTTTCAGCGGAAATTCTCTTGGCGCCTACGCCGCCGAAAACGACATTTACGGCAATACTGCGGTTGTGATAAGGGCAGATATTCCAAGAACAATATATTCGCAGGGGCAGGCGACGATTCTTTTCTCCAGCATATTAATCATCTTGGCATGCACGGTTTTAGGATTGATGATGTTCGTTCTCTTGCAAATCTCCGTAATCGGGCGTTTGTCGGTACTGGGCGGCGAGCTGGATAAAATAGGGGAAGAAGGAATATTATCTGCCCGAATTCATACGAAGGGCAACGACGAACTTGCCCTGCTTGGGAACAATATAAACAAAATGCTTGCAAACCTGGAAAACTTCCAGGCAATTATCGCAGAAGAACGGGAAAATGTGCAGCGCACCGAGACCGAACTGCAGGCAGTCAAGCGCATCAGCGAGATGAAATCCCAGTTCATCTCAAATGCCACGCATGAACTTAGAATCCCGCTTGTTTCCATTAAAGGATATGTCGATTTGGTGCGCACCGGAAAATATGGAAAACTGCCCGACAAAGCCGCGGAGTTCCTCACGGTTGCCAAAAACAACACCGACAGGCTATTGCACCTTACGGATGACTTGCTTGACGTCCATAGAGTAGAGTCGGGAAAACTTGGACTCGATATTCAAGACATTGACGTGGGGGCTGTCATACGCCAATGCATCGAAGAATTAAAACCACTGACGGACGAAAAGAAACAGACCATCGAGGTCGATATGCCAAAGAAGCAATTACCGATAAAAGCCGATTTGCAGAGGCTTGGCCAAGTAGTGAGCGAACTACTGACAAATGCATACAAATTCACGCCCAAAAAAGGACGCATAACAATAAAAGTGAACGATATGAAGGACCGCATGGAGATTGCGATATCGGATACAGGCATGGGAATTGACAAAAACAACCTACAGAAAATTTTCGAGCCATTCGCAGACATAAAAAGGCCAACCACGTTCCAAAGCACCGGCCTGGGACTAAATGTTGCGAAAGGGATCGTAGAGGGGCACGGCGGGAAGATAAGCGCAGAATCCGGGGGCGATGGGAAAGGGACTACGTTCACAATTATTTTGCCAAGAATAAAATAAATGCAAGGCAGACCTCTTTTTCCCGTTCTTGCGGCAGTTTAGTCAATTATAAATAAAACTACAGCAATATACGCACAATACGGATGAAATAATGGATGTTAAAACTGTTAATCGGGCGGCGTCCGTTTCGATATCTCTTCTGATAATAACTCTGCTGATTTCCTGCCTGCTACCTATGGGTTTTTCCCAGCAAAACGGAGATCTGACAATAAAGTGCGGCGCTTATGACAACCCGCCGAAAGTATATCCCGACGGCAGCGGAGGGCATACGGGGTTTTTCCCGGACATCCTCGAAGTGATTGCTGAAAAAGAGAATTGGCAAATAGAATATGTTTTTGGAAACTGGACGGATTGTCTTGATCGCCTCGAATCCGGAGAAATCGACATAATGGTTGATGTTGGATATTCCGAAGAAAGGGCAGCGATTTATGATTTCAACAATGAAACGGTATTCAACAACTGGGGCATGGTATACCGCGATCCAGACGTCAGCATCGAAAGCATTACGGACCTCGAAGGCAAAAGGGTCGGAGTGATGAAGGGCAGCGTACATACCGAGGGAAAAGAAGGCATCAAAGCCCTTGCAAAAAGTTTCAACATAAATTGCACTTTCATGGAAGTTGATTCCTACGAAGATGTCTTCAAGTTGATCGATGCCGGATTAGCAGATGCTGGCGTCGTGAACCGCTTGTTTGGACAGATGAATGATTACAAATTCAACGTGAAGGCGACCAATATTTTTTTCGATCCTAGCGAGTTGAGATTCGGTTTTCCAAAAAATGCAACTTTGAATGCCGTTCTGATAGAAGGCATAGACCGCAATCTGCACGAAATGAAGGCGGATCAAAATTCCGAGTACTATACCATACTGAACGGCTATTTTGGTTATCCTGGGCAAGAAGGCACCGCAATACCGGGATGGGTGCTTCCGGCTGCTGCGGCTGCTGCTGCGACCATTGGCTTCCTTTTTATCCTGAGCGCAGTTTTCAAATGGCAGGTTGAAAAAAGAACCAAGGAATTAAAAACTGCACTTGAAAAGCGCGAAGAATTGGAGCGAGTCATAAACCGAAGCTCATCCGTGGCTTTTCTTTGGCGCAACGAGGAAGGGTGGCCTGTTGAGATGGTTTCCGACAACATAGCACTCTTTGGATATACGCCGGATGAATTGAGATCGGGCGAGCTGAAGTTTACCGAAATCGTGCACCCGGACGACCTTGCAAGAATTGGGGGAGAAGTGGAAAAGTATTCAAAAGAGGGCAAAAAGGAATTTGTCCAGACATACCGTATATTGGCAAAGTCCGGAGATGTCCGCTGGGTCGAGGATCATACTTTTATCCGAAGGGACGCAAAAGGGAAAATTACCCATTATCAGGGAATCGTGACCGATATAACGGAGCGCAAGAAGGCTGAGGAGATGAGCACAGAACTCGAGGCGGTAAAGCGCCTTAGCGAACTCAAGACGCGCTTCGTATCTACGGCAACGCACGAATTGCGCACTCCCGTCGTTTCCATAAAGGGCTACACCGACCTCATGATTTCGGGGCGCGTTGGCGAAATCCCGCAAAAGCCAAAGGAGATGCTGGGAGTCATAAGCAGGAACACAGACCGTCTTCTGCATCTTGTCGAGGATCTGTTGGATGTTCAGCGCATCGAGTCGGGGCGCCTGAAAATGGAGATTGTTCCGATGGATTTGCGCGAAGTCCTAAAGCAGTGCCAGCGTGAACTAAAGCCGCTTATGGACGATAGGCACCATACATTCAATGTCCAGATACCAGACCATTCGTTGCAAATAAATGGCGACTTTTCAAGGCTCAACCAGGTATTGAGCAACATGCTTATGAACTCCCAGAAATTCGCACCGGAAGGTGGAAAAGTCGAAGTCAGCGTAGAGGAAAAACCTGATTCAGTCAGAATATCAGTGAAGGACAATGGAATTGGAATCCGAAAGGAAGATATTGCAAAAGTCTTCGATCTATTCTCCGACATAAAGAAACCGGGAAACATAAAGGGAACTGGATTGGGATTAAGCGTTGCAAAAGGAATCGTAGAGGGGCACGGCGGGAAGATAGAGGCGTTTTCCGAGGGTGAAGGCAAGGGGGCGACATTCACCGTAATTCTGCCCAAGAAGAAATAATGAGCCTTGCAGCGTTTTAACATTTCCATGAATACTTATAAATATTGAAACATTAATATTCAGTTTAATGCAAATCACGAGCCAGTATGCCATCGCGCTCCTGCTTTCGGCGGCGATATCGCTGGCGCTTTCGCTTTATGTTTTGCGCAGGCGCTCCGCTCCGGGCTCAAAGTATTTCGCATTTCTCATGATTGCAGTTGCGGAGTGGTCCATCGCCGCTGCTTTTGAGGCATATTTTTCCGATGCGGGCACGAAAATACTGCTTTCCAAAATATCGTACCTTGGCATTGCAAGCACTCCGACGTTCTTCATTCTTTTCGCCCTTAGCCATACGCGCCGCGGAAAGGCGACATCGCGCCGCAACGCCGCGCTCCTGTGCATAATGCCGGTTGCCACAATCGCAATGGCGTTCACAAACGACTTCCACGGGCTTTTATGGTCGAGTTTTTCTCCCGGCCCAGCGGGGACAAACATACTGATTTACGGCCACGGGGCGTGGTTCTGGATCAACGTTGCATATTCGTACGCAATGATGCTTGGAAGCACGACAATCCTTGCACTTAAACTGGCAAAATCCTCTAAATTTTACCGAAGGCAGACCGCCACCGTACTCATCGGTTCGCTTGTTCCTTGGATTGGAAATGCGATATATATCTTCGGCTTCAGCCCGATTCCGGGGCTTGACTTTGCGCCGGTGTTTTTCTCTATTTGCGGGATAATAATAACTTTGGGGATATATCGGTTCGGCCTCTTCAACATAGTGCCTGTGGCGCGCGAAGTGCTTTTCAACAGCATGCGAAGCGGGGTAATCGTATTGGACGGGCAGGGCAGAATAGTTGAAATAAATCCGGCGGCAAGAAAAATTCTCGAAATAGATGTGCCGGTAATCGGCAAGACGGCGCGTGACGCGCTTCCGGAATTGATTGGGAATATTCCGGATTTCGACAGCGAACTTGAATTAAATGTGGAACTTTGCCTTGAAAAACGCGCTTCCCCTGCGTGTCTTGACGTAAGCGTTTCGCCGCTTTATGATAATGCGGAAAGGCCTGCCGGGCGGCTTTTGATTTTAAGGGACATAACTGAGCATAAAAAAGCCGAGGATGCATTGCGCGAAAGCGAGGA